>JASLBT010000111.1 GCA_030146445.1 Segetibacter sp.
TGAATGCTGCTGCTATCGGTAATCGGTGGCCGCAACACTGCCATTGTATCCTTAACTTCCGATGGCACCTTACTCGTGTCATCCGATGGGTCTGTGCCTGACTCACCTGAGCCACAGGCTGCCATTGCCAGCATTAAAACCGTAACCAGGTTTATTCCAAATATCTTTTTCATAATTACTCAATTTATCAAACATAAATCATTGCTGAACTAGTCAACCACTCAACTGGTCAACTTAGCAACTTTCCTACATATATCTCAATTCCGAATACGTTAATACCTTTCCGGACTCTTATGGAGCCAACATCCAACCTCCATTCGTCCCCGGTTGTGTCACTCCCTTGTACGACATCTTTCCATAGCCGCAAATTTTTTCAACTTAAAGCGACTTACATTAGATAACGTGTGATCGCATCTATACTGACATCTTCTCTTCCAATATCACAAAAGCAGTTCCATGCACCGACTATGCTGCCTTAAGCGTTCAACACTGAGGGTATCTCTGCCTCGAAACACGTACAAACAAGCTCGTTCACGACGAACTACTTCGACGACAACCTTTCGGGGAAAAGTTTTCTCAACAACAAGCCTTTTCGTCCGCCGGCTCTTTGAAGCATAATCATTTCTGCAATGCCGGGGAAGCTGATTTCAACCCCGATGCGGTTTGGCTTAAAATGGCACCCTACATCTTGCCGGATTCGCTATATTAGTATCTCAGGATATTTATCGCGAACTGCACGCTAAGGGCCGGTTCTCATCCAACAGCCCTTTATAGCGCGCAAGCCCATCCGGGTCGCTTTTTCAATCGGTTAAAATCCTGTAGCAAACGATTGCCTAAACCAAAGCCATACGAATATGAGAAAACTCCTTACCCCTTTTCTTATCGTGTTTGTTGTTGCAGCTATCGGCCAACCGGCCAAGTTTAACGGGCTCAATATGAACATGAGCAACCTTTCGCGGCTATCCGATGCAAAAACCCGCTCGATCAGTCCTGAAAATTTCACCGGCGAAAAAGGGCGCGGTGGTATGGCCGACCCTAAAGCCGACAGCGGAAAAAGAAATGTAGCTAACGCTTCTCCTGCAGCACATACATTAGGTAAGGGCTGGAAAGTAAACCCGTTTATAGTAGTGCTGGGCGGCGAAACCATCACAATTGCCGAGATGGAAGGTCCGGGTGCCATTCAGCATATCTGGATGACCCCAACAGGCAACTGGCGCTTCTCTATCCTTCGATTTTACTGGGATGATGAAACAACACCATCCGTGGAAGTACCGGTAGGCGATTTTTTTGGAATGGCCTTCAATGAATTTGCACCGCTGAACTCGCTTGCCGTAACGGTGAATCCCGGTAGCGCTTTCAACTGTTACTGGAAAATGCCTTTTCGAAAAAAATGCAGGATCACCCTGGAAAACCTGAACAAAAGAGATCCCATGCGGCTGTATTACCAGGTAGATTATACACTAACGGATATTGGTGATGATGAAGCCTATTTTCATGCGCAGTTCCGCAGGGCAAATCCCACAACCAACTCTCTCTATACCCTTGTTGATGGCATCAAAGGCAAGGGGCACTATGTAGGCACTTACATGGCATGGAACGTAAACAACAATGGCTGGTGGGGTGAAGGAGAAATTAAGTTTTACATGGATGGCGATACGCAATATCCAACCATCAATGGGACCGGTACCGAAGACTACTTTTGCGGTTCGTACAACTTTGAAAACTCAAAAACAAAACAATACCAGGAATTTTCAACCGCCTATGCAGGTTTGCACCAGGTCATCCGCCCCAATGGGCTGTATGCTGCACAGCAGGCTTTTGGCATGTATCGCTGGCATATACTTGACCCCATCAGGTTTGACAAGGACCTAAGAGTAACCATACAGGATCTTGGCTGGCGACACGACCGCCGCTACCTGCCACAGAAATCAGACATATCTTCGGTGGTTTTCTGGTACCAAAGAGAACCGCATGCGACCTTTCCGGCGTTGCCTTCCAAAGATGACCTTGAAATGTCCAGGTAGTAAGCATCCAAAATGTATCGCAATGTCAAACGTCGTTTTACCTTTTGCCTTTATTTGCATCATGTGTGCAGCATGTAATAATCAGCCCAAGCCGATGGCAGCAAACCAGTTGACGAAAACTGCTGAAAAAGGCAGTTTCCAGTATGATCTTGAATTTCTTAACGGCCACGACCAGGTGATTGTACTGAACAACCCCGGCGAACCCGCGCAGGTAATTGTATCAGCGAGGTACCAGGGTAAGGTATTCACTTCAACCGCGGACGGCCCCGACGGTAAAAGTTTTGGCTGGATAAACTATAAAGCTTTCTCAGGACCAGAAGACAAGCACATGAATGCTTATGGCGGCGAAAACCGTTTCTGGCTCGGGCCGGAAGGTGGCATGTACTCCCTGTACTTTGGCAAGGGAAAAAAGATGGCATTTGAAAACTGGAAAACACCTGCACCAATTGATACCGAGCCATGGAAGATAGCCGCAAAAAATGACCAGTCGGTACAACTTGAAAAAGATATGAAACTGGTTAATTATACCGGCTCCGAACTCGCCATAAAGGCCAGGAGATCGGTCCGTATTTTGACCAGGAAAGAAATCGCTTCTCTTGCCGGAGTTGCGATGACCAATGGCTTGAAAGCTGTCGGCTACGAAACGGTCAACAGCATCGCCAATACCGGCCCATCACCATGGACAGAGAAAACGGGAATGCCTTGTATATGGATCCTTGACATGTTCAATCCATCCCCAAAAACCACCATTGCAATTCCGTATCGTACCGATGTTCCGGACTCCGCAAGCAAGATTGCAACGACCAACTATTTTGGCGAGATCCCGGCAGATCGCATCAAGTATCATGGAAATGTGCTGCTGTTTAAAGCCGATGGTAAGAGCCGTGGAAAACTTGGACTTGACCCCTCGCGGGCTAAGCCGGTCGCAGGCAGTTATGATGCGCAAAACAGCATTTTGACGATAACCACTTTCGACGTGGATGCGAATGGCAGGTACCTGAACCAGGAATGGAAAACAAGCGCTCCGCCTTTTAGCGGCGACGCGGTTAACGCTTACAACGACGGTCCCCTGGAGGATGGCAGCCAGATGGGCCCTTTTTATGAGTTGGAAAGTGTGTCGCCGGCTGCTTTTTTGAAACCCGGCGAAAGCTTAACCCATCGCCACAGTGTTTTTCATTTTACGGGCGAGAAAAGACAACTGGATGCAATCTCTGTCAACTTGCTGGGCATTTCGATCGAAGCCATTGAGAAAAGCTTTTGATCCTTGGTGCTTAAACACCAGGGGCTACCAGATAATTGCTGCTACAGCGAGGGCGCATGCCCGGAAGTTATCCAGTTGAGCAATTCGTTGGCAATCGTAGAACGTTCAAAAAGTTGAAAACGGGCGGTAATCAGTTTTTCCCACCTTTGCCGGATGAAGACCGATGGATTAAGCAAACTGCAGATCAGTGTTATGGCGGTAACTGCAGGTGTATGCGTCGCCAACATCTATTATAATCAACCCATATTAAAAGAGATTGCCGCCAGCTTTGCCACAGGAGAAAGCGAAGCAGGAAATATTTCGGTGCTGGCACAGGCTGGTTATGGCCTTGGTTTGTTTTTTCTTACTCCGTTGGGCGATAAAATGGATCGCAAAAAACTGATCCTGATCCTACAGGCGGTCCTGGTGGCTGCTCTTCTTGGTATGGTGCTTATCACCAACTTAACCGGTCTTTATGCGTTGAGCCTGCTGATTGGTATGCTTGCAGTTGCTGCACAAGTGATCCTGCCAATGGCTGCGAGCCTCGACAGAATAAACCGGGGCAGAACAGTAGGCATCATTTTCACGGGAGTACTTGTGGGCATTCTTGCTGCCCGGGTAATCAGTGGCTTTATCACGGAATGGCTCGGATGGCGTTATGTATATGGCATCTCGGCCTTAATGGTTTCCATCACTGCTCTGTTGGTTCATTTCACCCTGCCCGATGTGCCTGCACAATTCAGCGGCAACTACAAAGCCCTGTTGCAATCGACCCTGGCGCAGGTTCAACGATTTGTATTACTCAGGCGGACGGCGGTTTTGGGCGCGCTGGTTTTCGGGGCCTTCTGTTCTTTTTGGACGACCCTTACCTTTCACCTGAGTGGCTCCCCGTTTTACTACCAGAGCGATGTGATAGGCTTGTTTGGCATTCTTGCTATCGGTGGTGCTTTGCTGGCACCCGTATTTGGTAAACTTGCCGACAAAGGAAATCCCGGGCGTTCGCAGTTGTTTGCCATTTCGTTACTGATTACGGGTGTAGCAATCATTAAATTATTTCCCTACAATATCATGTCGTTCGTGGCTGCAGTACTGTTGCTCGATATTGGTGTGCAGGCAACCCAGGTCACAAATGTGGCCACCATATACACACTCGACGATACAGCACATAGCCGTATCAACACCGTGTACATGACCTCGTATTTTTTGGGCGGTTCAATCGGAACATTTGCAGGCGTGCAGTGCTGGCAACTGGGTGGCTGGCCCCTGGTTACCTGGCAACTACTGACCTGGAGTCTGCTGGCTCTCTTTGTAGCGTACCTCGGCTACCGGAAACAACCTTCAGCAAAAAAGGTAGCGTTACAATCGACGCGATAGCGGGGTAACAGGTTGTTGTGTTAACGTGCGTTAGTCTAACGGTTACATCCGGCGATGGTAATTCTGATCAATGTAATGGCTTCGATGGTCTTTGGTTTTTGAAAAAGACGGAAAGCTGATGGGATCGTGAGCGCTCCGTGAGGGATAGCAGCAAGTACCCCGGAGCGCCGTTTGGGAGCGGTTTTGAGTGTGGTAGTATGGGGGCGCGGCGGCGTACTGCGGATAGCCCGGCACTGTGGCCCGCGAAGTTTTGCACAAGCAGGTTGACCCAGCCACAGTGACACGGCATAGAAAAGGCCGTACCAGGCAGGAATTTGCTGCTGACGATCAAAATTGGTGGTACGCTCTTTTAAGCTATTGAGAAAACCTGCCGGCGTCTGCCGACGTCCGGGTTACGAGGTTGAACAACTACATTTACATAAACGAAAATATTCCATGGAATACAGGCGACTAGGTGCATCGGGACTGGAAGTTCCGGTTCTTAGCTTTGGTACGGCAACCTTTGGTGGAGAGGGATCATTTTTTAAAGCCTGGGGAAGTACCCAGGCAGAAGAAGCGACACGGCTGGTGGACTTATGTATTGAAGCAGGGGTTAATCTTTTTGATACCGCGAATACTTATTCGCAAGGGCTTTCGGAAGAAATACTTGGGAAAGCTATCGCCGGCAAAAGGGATAACGTGATCATTTCAACAAAGGGCACCTTTACTTTTGGCCAGGCGCCGAATAACCAGGGGTCGTCGCGGTTTCATTTATTAAGGCAGGTGGAGGGAAGTTTGAAACGGCTCAACACCGATTACATCGACATTTACCATATGCATGGCTTTGACGGGAATACCCCCGTTGATGAAACCTTGCGCACGCTCGACGATTTGATCAGCAGCGGAAAGATCAGGTACATCGCCGCTTCAAATTTTTCAGGTTGGCACCTCATGAAATCGCTTTCCGTTTCGGAAAGGTATGGCTGGAGCCGGTATGTTGGTCACCAGGTGTATTATTCGCTGCTAAACCGCGAATATGAATGGGAACTTATGCCATTGGGTATTGACCAGGGCGTCGGTGGAATCATTTGGTCGCCACTGGCTGCCGGCAGGTTGGGGGGAAAGTATAGGCGTGATCAACCCTTGCCACAGGACAGCCGGGTTGCCCAGGGTGGAAGTCCCGTACCGGAAGCCGTAATTGATAAAGAAACGTTTTACAAGATTATTGATGTTTTGGATGAAGTTGCCGCAGAAACGGGGAAAACTGTTGCCCAGGTTTCACTTAACTGGTTGCTTCAACGTCCCACCGTGTCAACGCTGGTGATTGGTGCAAGGACTGAAGAGCAGCTGCGGCAAAACCTCGATGCTGTTGGTTGGAACCTTACTATGGAGCAGGTAAAGCGACTGGACGCTGTGAGTGAACTGCCGCCAATATATCCGTACTGGCACCAGCGGCAGAACCTGAAACTTAATCCGCCACCAACGTTTTACTAAGCAACGTAATCAATTGGCAGTCGTTCTAATAACTGGGAGGGAATGACAACAGTCATCTTATTCATAAGTAATGGTTGAACCAGAAGCGGCAACACCCATGATTACTTTTTTAGCCATGTTAATGAATAACCCATGCCCTACCACGCCCTCTATGTTATTGAGGGTTAGGGAAAGCTTTACGGGGTCGGTAATCTGGCCAAAATCGGTGTCGATGATGTGGTTGCCCTGGTCGGTAACATAGGGCTGGTTCTCAGCCATCCTGATCTTTCCGGTGCCGTTTTTATCTTTCAGCTGCCTGAGCACGTATTGAGTTGCGAAGGGTACCACCTCAACTGGTAGTGGAAACTTGCCCAGCATGTCTACCTTTTTAGACGAATCGACTATAATGATCTGATGGCGGGTTATTGAGGCAACGATCTTTTCGCGCAGTAGGGCTCCTCCCCCACCTTTGATCAGGCGTAATTGAGTTGTGAATTCGTCTGCCCCGTCGATGGTTACATCAATCGCCTCTACTTCATTGATGTCGATGAGCGGAATATGCAACGAATCTGCGAGTTCTTTCGTTCTATTTGACGTGGGAACGCCACGGATGCTGAGGCCCTCACTTACCAACCTGCCGATTTCCTGTATCGCGAAGAAAGCAGTTGAGCCCGTTCCCAGGCCTACAACCTGGTTGTTGGACACATACTTTACTGCTTCTTTGGCAGCGAGGAACTTTTCATGATCGATATCGGTGGCCATAGAGAAATTTTAAAAGTGATAGAATGGTCAAACAGCGGTTTTTTCAACTACGGATAGCAAGTTTACGTAATGCGTTGTTATAAACCAACTCGTTTAAAGCTACAAGTTGCCGGCAGGTGGTCTGAGCAATTTCGCGCCAGCACGAAAGCTGTTGGTACAACAGGTTGCAACTGCAGCAATTTGGCGTTAGTTTCAGGAGGCGGAAGTCGATTTTTACCAGAAATCGTGTGCGTACTACTATTTGTGCCGATTGGGAACGGATATTTGCACGAACAAAAAAGCTTCCAGCATAAGGCAATAAGCAGCCGGTTCAATTGTTTACCTTTTCAAGAGCTATGATCAAAAATTTTACGTTTAAAAATACCCGCATTTATTATAGAGTTTCCGGTGAAGGGCACGCTGTTGTACTACTTCACGGCTTTGCGGAAAGTGGAAATATATGGGAAGCACAAATGAGTTTTTTGGCAACCTACTGTATGGTTATTGTTCCTGATCTTCCGGGTACGGGTAAGTCGGGTTTATTGAAGCAGGAAGAACCGGTTGAGATTACAGACTATGCAGACTGCATTTACGCACTTTTGCAGCACGAACAAATTAACTCGTGCATCATGCTCGGGCACAGTATGGGTGGGTACATTACATATGCTTTTGCGCGCGATCACGCTGAGCTGTTGAAAGGTTTTGGGTTCGTTCACTCAACCGCGTTTGCGGATAATGACGAAAAAAGGGCCAACCGGCAAAAGAGCCTCGACTCTATTCGGCAATATGGCCCGCAAGCATTTTTAAAGGCCAGCATTCCGGGCCTTTTTGCCGGCAGGTTCCAAAAGCGGCACCCTGATGTGGTAAATACATTAATTGAAGCCGGCAAAACTTTCAGTGCTGATGCCCTTACACAATACACCACAGCGATGATGAACCGGCCCGACCGGACGGAAGTACTGAAAAGCAGCGAAGTACCGGTTTTATTCATCTTAGGAACAGAAGATGTTGCGGCACCATTAAACGACGTTTTGCAGCAGGTACATCTCCCTGCCGTATCGTATATTCACATATTAAGGGATGTCGGGCATATGAGTATGCTTGAGGCAACTGAACCATTAAACAACCATTTGCTGGATTTTATCCGAGCTTGTGAACCCGAATAGCTAACATGAAGCGATTTATCTTTCTGTTCCTTTCTTTTTTTGCGTCCTTGTTCTCTTATGCAGGTCATATTGCCGGGGGAGAAGTATTTTATAAATACCTCGGCCCCGGTGCCCAGGCGAATACCGACAACTATGAAATCACGCTTCGACTCTTCCGGGAGTGCACCCCGCCTGCTGGCGGACAACCAATTGCAGAAATGCCGCCGGATGTATGGCTCGGGATCTTTAGAAAGTCAAATCCGGCAGCCCTTCAAACGGAATTTAACGCCGTGCCAAGAGCCAGCCTGGTACCACTCAGTTTAACTACGCCTGGCCCCTGTATAACCAATGCACCTGTTGTTTGCTACCAGGTGGGAACGTATACTGTTCGTACTGACCTGCCCGTGTCGGCAACAGGTTATGTGATCTCTTACCAGACCTGCTGCAGAACAAATAACATAACCAATCTGCCCCTGGGCGGTGCGCAGGGAGCAACCTATGTTGCCGATATACCCGGAACATCAACCCTGACGAACGGAAAAAACTCAAGTGCTGTTTTTGTACTGAAGGATACGACGCTGGTTTGTAAAGGTGTAAACATGAACCTCGACTTTAGTGCAACCGATCCTGACGGCGACTCCCTGTCGTATTCATTTTGCCCGGCCTATAACGGCGGTATGACCACCAGTTCAACCCCGGTGCGGCCCTCACTGCCACCATATGGGGTAATCAACTACTTTTCACCCTTTACAGGTGACAAACCGCTGGGTAATGCCGTTTCGATAAACCCCAGAACCGGCATGATATCGGGTGTGGCGCCGGGAGCGGGATCGTACGTGGTGAATGTTTGCGTGGCCGAGTTCAGGAACGGTAGCCTGCTTACTGTTCACCGGAAAGACTTTACCCTAAAAATCGGCGATTGTAGCACAACTTCGGCGGACCTCAACCCAAATGTATTTTTTCTTTGCGACAGCCTCACGAGGAGTTTTGTAAATGGTTCCACATCGCCCAATATCAACTCGTATGCCTGGGAGTTTGGCGATCCTGCTTCAGGCGCCGACAATACCTCTACACTTCCAACACCCTCACATACGTACTCTGATACGGGGGTGTACAAACTCAGGTTAACAGTCTCAAACAACACAGGCTGTACCGCGACTGACTCAGCGGTGATCAACGTCTTTCCTGGGTTCAACGCCGATTTTGCTGTTGCAGGAAGTTGTTTTCAATCCCCTTTTCAATTCACCGACCGGACCACAACTGCATATGGCACGATCAATAGCTGGCGTTGGGATTTTGGTGAACTTTCCAAAACAGACGACACCTCGCGGACAAGGAACCCTACTTATCAATACCCGGCACCAGGCCAACGAACATCAACCCTGATCGTAACGAACACCAAAGGTTGCAGCGACACAATCACCCGGCCCATTGCTGTTCAGGATGTGCCCGCATTGAGGCTGCCTTTCAAAGACACCCTGATCTGCAGTGTGGATACCCTTCAGCTTGTAACAGAGGGAAACGGGGTGTTTACCTGGTCGCCAAATACAAATATTCTTAATTCTAATAGCTCGAGCCCGCTGGTGTTTCCAAAAGATACCATCACGTATGTGGTTACACTCAATGAGAATGGTTGTGTCAGGCGCGATTCGATAAAGGTAAAT
>JASLBT010000156.1 GCA_030146445.1 Segetibacter sp.
TGTAAATACCCTGATCGCTCAGAAGCATTCACGCTGTTACTTTCCAATCTGTCAAAGAACTTTATTCCCCTTTCATCCAATAAGCCCAAAAACATAATTCAAGGACCCAAAAACTAAAGAGAACCTATATTCAAAACCCGGAAGAATATCAGGCGAAATGATCGCCCGAAAACCAGGTTGTGATGTTTTTTTAAACCGGAGTGCAAAGGTAACAGGTTTGTAGATACCAACCAAGTTTTACCGGTTGTTTCATCCTCTTTTATCGTAAAATTTTCTAAAGATCATTGCTAAAATAAAGCCCCAATAACCTGTCGAAAATAACCTTTGCAATCCTAAAGAACTAACCGCTTTTCTTAACAGCGGGGTGCAAATATAGAACGTATTCTAACGTCACAAGCAATTTTTTGCGAGTATCGCGTAAAAAGTTTGTTAAACGCGGGAAGAAAACATCTGATCCGAAGTGACTCTCGACGAGGCTGGAGAAGGCATTCGTTGCTTAGAGGAAAATAGTGGCGGGATAATATACATTAACCAGGAACAGACCTTTGCCAGGAGGTGAAAAGTTAGCTCTTGTCTGATCACGATCTTCGATGAGCGCGCGAAACTGTTCTACTGTACGTTTTCCCTGGCCAACTTCTACCATCGAACCAACGAGTCCGCGTACCATACCTCTCAAAAAACGATTTGCCTGAACCGTGTATACCAGGCAATCATTTTTTAAACTCCATTCGCTTTTGTGCAAACGGCAAACATGGCTATTTACCTGGCTATTTCTTTTCGAGAAGGAAGTAAAATCGGTATAGTGCAAAAGTATGCCCGCAACCTCCTGCAAGCTTGAGAACTCCAGCGGATAGGGATGATACCAGGCCCTGTTAACCAGAAAAGGATTTTTGAACCCATATATATAATAGCTGTACTTCCGGCCGGTGGCGTCGAACCTTGCATGAGCATCGGGACGTACTTCTTTGATGCTGCTAACTGCGATATCCGGAGGCAACATCGCGTTCAGATTATAAATCAACCTTTCGCTTACCTGCTGTTCTATATCGAAATGAAAAAAATTTTGTAATGCATTCACCCCTGCGTCGGTGCGCGAAGCGCCGGTAAGTTTAATTGGAAAGCGGAAATAGATAGCCAGGACCCGTTCTACTTCTGATTGAATCGTGGGGGTATTTGCTTGTATTTGAAAGCCTCCATAGCGCTCGCCGGAGTAACTGACTTCAAGAAAGTAACGCATAGTTAAGTCACACCCGAATATTGCTGCACAGGATGTTTTGCAAGTGTACGAATGCAATTGGAAATAGTAAACATGTTTGTTTTAAGAGCGGAATTAGGTTGAATGTAGAAGCCCCCCATTTTGTATGTTCAAACACATTTCAGTGTAAAAGTTTATGTATGTTTTAGTCGGTGCTATAATGTAGTACTCAGAATGCCTGAACACGCATTTATAATGTCGTTTGCAGCGTCATGGGGTTTAGTTGGCATCCTATATGCACCTAAAAAGCCCGGCTATGTACTGCAAGTACAAGTGAGTGACACAACGATGTTGAAAGTCGTTATTTTGCCGGTAACCAAAAAACAAACAGAAGGAATGCGAATACGATTAACGGGGATATTGCTCACCTGGCAGATGGTAGTGTTTAGCCAGGTTAGCCCAACAACAACCAGTACCCAACAAAGCATTTACAGGGAAACAGAGGAACGAATTAACAACGTACAACATGCTAAAATTGATGCGCGTTTTGATTATGCCAAAAGCTACCTGTATGGGAAGGTTTGGCTGACATTGAAGCCACATTTCTATCCGACGGATTCCCTGCGACTTGATGCAAAGGGCATGACCATAGTGCAGGTTGGGGTTGTAAAAAACAGCAAGGTCGTGCCGCTTAAGTATACCTACGATGGCATGAACCTGCGAATAAACCTTGGCCGCCCGTACACGCGACGAGATACTTACCAGGTTTATGTTGAATATACTGCTAAGCCAAATGAGTATAAGGGCCAGGGCAGTAAGGCTATCCAGGACGCCAAAGGCTTGTACTTTATTAACCCTGAAGGCAAGGTAAAGGACAAACCAACGCAGATATGGACCCAGGGTGAGACGGAAGCGACCTCTGTTTGGGTGCCCATTATTGATAAGCCAAACCAAAAATGTACACAGGAGATCATGATGACGGTGCCATCCAAATACGTGACCCTGTCGAACGGTAAATTGATGAGCCGGAGGGGGAATGGAGATGGAACGAGAACGGATCATTGGAAGATGGATCTGCCACACTCGCCTTATTTGTTCTTTATGGGCGTGGGCGATTATGCGATTGTAAAAGACAGTTACAAAGGCAAAGAAGTGAGCTATTATGTTGAAAAGGAATATGCCGGGGTTGCAAGAAAGATCTTCGGTGAAACGCCGGCAATGATGCGACATTTTTCGCAGGTGCTTGGCGTTGAATATCCCTGGATTAAATATGCACAAATGGTTGCCCGTGACTTTGTAAGTGGCGCTATGGAAAACACAACTGCAACCCTTCACCGTGAGGCGCTGCAACAAAATGCGCGAGAACTGGTTGACGGTAACCAATTTGAAGATTATATTTCCCATGAGTTATTCCACCAATGGTTTGGCGACCTCGTAACTGCTGAAAGCTGGAGCAACCTTACGGTGAATGAGAGTATGGCCAATTACAGCGAAGTAATCTGGATCGAACACCGGTATGATAAAGATGCTGCCGACGCACACAACTATAAAGATATGCAGGACTACAGGTCATCGCTCTCTGCACATAACGACAACCTGGTAAGGTTTAACTATGGTGACAAAGAAGAGATGTTTGACCTGGTAACGTATAACAAAGGCGGAAGAATAGTTCATATGCTCAGGAACTACATCGGCGACTCGGCATTCTTTAAAGGTTTGAACCTTTACCTGAATACCCACAAGTTCAAGAATACGGAAGCAACCCACCTTCGACTTGCATTTGAAGAGGTTACCGGCAAAGACCTGAACTGGTTTTGGAACCAGTGGTATTTCAACAGTGGCCATCCCCGGCTTGAAATTAATTATGGCTATAATGCCGAAAATCAAACGGCGTCGGTTTACCTGAAGCAGACCCAGCCTGGCGACAGAGCCTTTAGATTGCCGTTTGCGATAGACCTATATCACGGGCAGGATCGTCAGCGATTTCATGTTGAGACTGATCGTAAAACGGACACTTTTACTTTCAAAGTTTCATCGAAACCCGACCTTATCAATGTTGATGCAGAAAAGATCTTGCTCGCCGATAAAAAAGACAATAAGCCTCCAGACGCCTACCTGTTGCAGTACAAAGTCGGCAACTATGTTGACCGTATAGAAGCTTTAGAGTATGCAATTAAAAACACGGATACGGCTAATGCACAAACGATCATCGAGCTCGCTTTGAACGATCGCTATTCAGGATTACGCGAGCGGGCACTGGGCGCTTTAGACGTAACGAAAGCTTCGGAAGCGATTTTCAGGAAAGCAATGTTGATTGCTGAGCAAGATGATAAGCGAACTACGCGGGCAGCCGCCATCGACTTTCTCGCAAGGAAAAAAGACAGTTCTTACCGGAGTCTTTTTCTTAAAGCTGTTTATGACTCGTCGTACTCTGTAGCCGGAGCAGGCCTGGAAGCGTTAATGAACATCGACGAAGAAGCTGTTTTACCGTTGGTTCCACAATTAAAGAAAGATGCACGGGGACGGCTTGAGCATGCGTTAAAGCTTGCCGAGGTGCTTACGTTTACTGATAAGGATTTCGACCGCATGACGCTTGCTTTCGACAGTGCTTCGATGTATGAAAAATTTGTGCAGTTCAGGAGCTACCTGACTTTCCTTGGAAATGTAGAGAATACGGAAAACTTTAAAAAAGGTGTTAACAGAATTGTAGCATTCAGAGACAGGGTAGCATCGTTTTCAAAGGAATATAATGATGAAATCAACCGCCAGCTGAATTCGCTGAAGAATAAAAAACTAAATAACAGGAGAGTTGGAGATCCTGCCACACGACAACAACAGGCCGAATACATTGACCGTGTTTTGAAGCAGAAGTCGTAGATCCCTGCCAGACTTCGCCAGCAAGTAGAGGGACTCACACGAACATCAAAAAAGGAGGCTGTCACCGACAGTCTCCTTTTTTGATGTTGAACTTCCTGTTCAGCTGAATGTGTTACCAATTGCCACCAGCACCACCACCACCAAAACTTCCTCCACCGAAACCACCAAAGCCGCCGCCGGAATCGCCCCCACCGAATCCGCCGCCTCCGCCAAAGCCACCACCGCCGCGGCCGCCACTAAGCAAACTGCCGAGGATAGCCCCGGTGGCGATATCGCCGTAGCCGCGGCGACTCATCATTCCGCCGCCGCCCCGACCTCCACGGCTCGAAAGCATAATGATGATAAAGATGATGATGATTACTCCAATCACACTGCCTCCTCCGGAATTTGATTTCCTTTGCCGATAACCTGCAGGAGCCTTATATTCTCCTGCGGCAGCCCTCATAATGGCTGTGGTACCAAGATCAAGACCTCTGAAATAATCATTAGCCCTGAAGTTTGGGAGAATCTCGTTGTCGATTATTGCCTTACACGTAATGTCGGGCAACGCTCCTTCCAGTCCGTAGCCGGGAGATATAAAAACAGACCGCTCATTTGGATCTGTGCTAATAAGAATGACTACGCCGTTATTTGTTTTTTTATTTCCGATACCCCAGTCGCGCCCGAGTTTGGTTGCATAATCAACCGGCGCATAGTCGTTCGTGTTTGGCACGATAACGATAGCAATTTGATTACTGGTGCTATCATCGTAGGCGACCAGTTTTCTTTCCAGTTCGGCTTTTTGATCGGCCGTCAGGGTGTTTGTAAAATCGTTAACCAGCCGGGGTGGATTGGGCCGGGTGGGGATATCCTGGGCATACCCTGCAGCAAAACATAATAGTAGTAAGAATAGTGATAAGAGGGACTTCATAATATTGAGAAATCCCGCCACGTGGCGGGATTGTTATTTAGTGCCCGAAGATTAACTCGTCCGGCAATTCATTTTTATCGTTCTTTTCGTACGGGAAATGGGTTTTAAGCGCCTCGCCAATATCAAGAACACAGTTAGCTATACCCGCGGTGTAATCCTCTTTACTAAAAGCAGCAATCATCTTTTTAACCTCGATGTTCCAGAATTCAGCTCCGCAGCGCTGATATATTCCTTCATCTGCGAAGACCGCCAGCTGATGATCGTCGATAGCAATGTAAAGGAGAACCGCATTCCGGTCTCGTGTCTTTTCCATTTGCAACTTGAAAAATATCTCACGCGCCTTATCTACCGGGTCAACGTAATTGCATTTGCTTTCAACATAAACCCGGACCTCGCCACTTGTATTCTTTTCAGCCTCCTGAATAGCAGCAACAACTTGCTGCTGCCCTTCAGGAGTGAAAAATTGACGCTTTTTCTTGAAAGGAAATAATTCCATACCCCACTGCTTTTTAATTAGAACTGAACATCCGGTGCTCTTTCAGCCCCTGCCTCGGCTGCAAAACCTGCTCTTTGTTTGAAGCCCATCATGCCTGCGAAAATGTTCGTCGGAAATCGACGAACCTGTGTATTGTAGGTCTGTACCGCATCGTTGTAATCGTTACGTGCAGTTTTAATTCTGTTCTCAGTTCCCTCAAGCTGGACCTGCAAGTTGCTGAAATTGCCGGTTGCTTTCAGATCAGGATACCTTTCGACCGCTACGTTAATCACCATCCTCGCAGCATTCAACGCTTCGGTACTTGCCTGTTGGATCTGTTGCATTTTCTGAGGGGAGAGACTATCTACCGGCACATTCACCGCCTGCTTAAGCTGACCTGCACGCGCCAATGCTACCTGCGTATATGTCTCCTTTTCGAAGTTTGCTGCACCTTTGACCGTGGCAACCAGGTTTGGAATCAGATCACTACGTCGTTGGTAATCGCTCTGCACCTTGTTCCACGCGTTCTTTACGGTTTCATCCTGCGTAACTAATGAGTTATATTGGCCGCAACCACAGCCACCTAAAAGAAGCACCGCTGCAATGATTATGATCAGGGTTAGATTTTTCGTATTCATTGTTTGTTTTAATTTTTGTGCACCAAATGTAGTGTTATTCAGAACAACTTAAGGATCAGCAACTCAAGTCGATATCAACATTAACTACTGATTAGATAAACCACTCTGTCTGGCTTTGTAATTAGTCGTTAATAGCCGCGATTCCGGGTAGCTGTTTGCCTTCGAAGTATTCCAGCATAGCGCCACCACCAGTGCTTACATAACTTACCTTGTCTGCCAGGCCGAACTTATTCACTGCCGCCACACTATCACCCCCACCAACGAGTGTAAATGCGCCCCTTTGCGTCGCATTTGCGATAAGGTTGGCAACTTCGAGCGTGCCATAGTGAAACTTCTCCATTTCAAACACACCCATGGGCCCGTTCCACATAATGGTTTTGCTCCCCAGGATGATATTTCCAAAGAGGTCGACCGTTTCTTCTGCAATATCCAATGCCATCCAGCCTTCAGGGATGTGATCGTTGGAAACTGTTTTGGTTTGCGCATCGGCAGCAAATTTGTCGGCAACTACGCTGTCGACCGGCAACATGATGTTGACGTTTTTTGCTTTTGCCTTCTCAAGCAACTCTCTTGCAAGTTCAAGTTTATCTTCTTCAACAAGGCTATTGCCGATCTCTTTACCCTGCGCTTTTAAGAAAGTATAAGCCATGCCACCACCAATCAAAATAAAATGAGCACGCTCCAGCAAGCTCTCGATAAGTTGAATTTTATCGCTCACCTTCGCTCCCCCGAGAATGGCTGTAAAAGGTTGTTCGGCGGTCTTCAAAACCTTGTCGGCATTTACGATCTCACTCTCCATCAGGAGTCCAAACATCTTTTTGTCTGCCGGATAAAACCTGGCGATCACCGCAGTTGAGGCATGAGCCCGGTGTGCTGTTCCAAACGCATCATTCACGTAAACATCACCTAGCTTGCTGAGTTTCTCCGCGAAAGCTTCGTCACCCTTTTCTTCTTCTTTGTAGAAGCGGAGGTTTTCAAGCAATAACACTTCTCCCGGCTGAAGGTTCTGAGCGGCTTGTACAGCCGAGTTGCCTATGCAATCGTCGACAAACTGCACGTTCGTATCTAACAAAGTCCCCACGTGAGCGACAAGGTGTTTTAAGGAATACTTTTCCACAGGGCCTTCTTTCGGCCGGCCAAGATGGGACATCAAGATCACGCTGCCACCATCAGCGAGTATTTTTTGGATGGTAGGTATCGAAGCACTGATCCGGTTATCATCGGTGATTTCGTTTTGCTCGTTTAGTGGCACATTGAAGTCTACCCGTACAAGTGCCTTCTGACCTGAGAAATTATGCTCCTGAAATTTGCTCATGATTATTGTTTTAAGATATGAATTGTAGGCGACTGAAATTGCTGTACCCAAACGGTACATTAATGATCGTCCACTTTCCAGTATAAAATATTTATACCACCGTTACACTATAATTGAACTTGTGAGTGTGGCGACGTTCACGGGCGGATGATGTTCAGCAAAAAGAAAACCGCAGCACAGATGCTGCGGTTTATAAATTTACTTCCGCAATTCAGCCGACGGCGACTCCAGGTATGGACATCACTACACCAGCAGATCCGGTTTTAGGTTACTTGTTTATCAGCTCTGCCAAATGCTTAACCGTACGTACAAGCTGGCTAACATAGCTCATCTCGTTATCGTACCAGCTAACGGTTTTCACCAGCTGATTTTCTCCCGCAGTAATCACTTTTGTTTGGGTGGCATCGAACAGCGAGCCATAGTCTATACCAATGATGTCTGTACTTACAATTTCATCTTCGTTATAACCAAAGCTTTCATTGCTTGCTGCTTTCATAGCCGCATTAACTTCCTCGATGGTGACGTGCCTGCTCAGTATGGTTGTAAGCTCAGTTAATGAACCGGTGATTGTCGGAACGCGTTGAGCACTTCCATCAAGCTTACCCTTCAACTCCGGGAGTACCAGACCAATTGCTTTTGCAGCTCCGGTACTATTGGGAACTATATTCGCAGCAGCTGCTCTTGCACGACGAAGATCTCCTTTAGGGTGTGGCGCGTCAAGCGTATTCTGATCGTTTGTATAAGCATGAATGGTGGTCATGAAACCAGTTACAATTCCGAACGTGTCGTTCAGCACCTTGGCCATTGGCGCAAGACAGTTGGTAGTACATGAAGCACAGGAAATAATGGTTTCGCTACCATCAAGAATTTCGTGGTTTACATTGAATACGATGGTCTTCAAATCACCTGTGGCGGGCGCCGAGATAACTACTCTTTTCGCCCCTGCGGTGAGATGAGCTTCCGCCTTGGTTCTGTCGGTAAAA
>JASLBT010000165.1 GCA_030146445.1 Segetibacter sp.
CTTTACCCTCCACCACATTAGCACCAATAGAGGTAGCGCTACGAACCAACTGATCAAATAAAGAACTAAATACCCGATTGCAACCCGATTCGCCAACAAACAGGATTATGCTTTTCGAAAAGTAAAAACATCGGTGCCTGATGTTGTAAGGCGTGCCGGGTTCATTAAGTTCAAAAGCGTCAATCGGGTATTCCATATTTTGACTTTTGACTTTTTACTTTTCAATTCTAGGCTGTTTGCAACGGCTCAGCATATCTGCCCATGCCGTAGTTGGTCCTGAGACAATCCTCGGGATTTAACACGTGCCATTCGAACTCATCCCTGAAGTGGCGGATAGCCGCCGCTACCGGCCAGGCCGCAGCATCACCCAAAGGACAAATGGTATTGCCCTCGATATTACGTTGAATATCCCACAAGAGGTCTATATCACTCATCTTGCCTTTTCCGTATTCAATATTATGGAGTATCCGCTTCATCCAGCCGGTACCTTCACGACAAGGTGAACACTGCCCACAACTTTCATGATGGTAAAACCGCGCAAGCGATAATGTATGACGTACTATACACTGGTCCTCGTCCAAAACCTCAAATCCACCGGAACCCATCATCGTACCCGAGGCAAATCCACCATCCGACAAGCTTTCGTAGTTCATCATCCGCGGTTCACCCTTCGCCGTTTTCAGCAACAAATTGGCCGGAAGAATCGGAACCGACGACCCGCCTGGTATACACGCTTTTAGTTGTTTACCGTTGGCAATGCCACCACAATACTCGTCGCTATAAATAAACTCCTCAACACTGATGGTCATATCTATTTCGTAAACACCGGGTTTGTTAATGTTTCCACAGGCGCTAATCAACTTAGTGCCGGTTGATTTTCCAACGCCTATTTTGGCGTATTCCGTGCCACCCATGTTCATTATAGGCACAACGGCAGCCAGCGTTTCTACATTGTTTACTACTGTTGGGGAGTCCCACAATCCTTTAACCGCCGGAAATGGTGGTTTAATACGGGGGTTACCCCTTTTACCTTCAAGGCTTTCTATCAGGGCAGTCTCTTCACCACAGATATAGGCCCCGGCACCCCGTTGTACATAAATCTGGCAATCGAAACCGGTACCCTGGATATTTTTTCCAAGAAACCCGTTCTGGTTTGCTTCAGCAATAGCCTGCTCAAGTATGTCAACGATCCATGCGTATTCGCCCCGAATGTATATGTAAGCGCGACTGCTACCCAGCGCATATGAAGCGATGATCATCCCTTCTATAAGCAAATGCGGGAGAAACTCCATCAGGTAGCGATCTTTGAACGTACCAGGTTCGCTTTCATCAGCGTTACAAACGAGGTACCGCGGTACGCCTTCCGGCTTTGCCAGAAAACTCCATTTTAATCCGGTCGGGAACCCTGCGCCCCCACGGCCTCTTAGTCCGCTTTTTTTCACCTCTTCCACAATATCAGCCGCGGGCATTTTCAACGCTTTTTCAGCCGCTGAGTAGCCGCCGTTTTTGCGGTAAGCCTCGTAGAAACGAATGCCTTCGATACGATCGTTGGCTAATAATAATTTTATACCCATATAGTATATTCAATCGA
Source organism: Segetibacter sp. (assembly GCA_030146445.1). Taxonomy (GTDB): domain Bacteria; phylum Bacteroidota; class Bacteroidia; order Chitinophagales; family Chitinophagaceae; genus Segetibacter. Next base: position 1,592 of record JASLBT010000165.1, read on the forward strand.
AACACAAAGTTCCGGAGAAAGCGCTTAAACTTACTCTTGAAACTCGTTAATATGCACGTAATATTCGCGTGATTAGTTCCGCGACGTGAAAACGGTATTACCTGATTAACCCCAATTCAGATCCTCAACTGGTCATGTTTGATCTTCGTTGGCCTCTTCCATCCGGAGTTGATGCACCAATTTCCACTAATGCGTAGGATTGGGTTGTAGTTGATGGTTCAACATCCAATGAACACCAAATTTGTCCTTCAACATACCAAATCTTGCTCCCCAAAATGTGTTTTCCAGTGGCATCATCACCGCCCCACCTTCTGCTAGTTTGTTGAACAGTGCGTCGATTTTAGATTCGGTCTCAACATCAAGGGAGAGATGTACATTTCCTTCAGTTGAAACCGGCTGTCCCTTAAATACATCGGAAATCATAATCAGGTTGTTGTCAAAAGCCAACCTTGAATGCATGATCTTGTTCTTATAATCTTCGTCAGTAGGTACGGGGCTTTCGCCATAGTGTTGCACATCAAGTATTTCGGCACCAAGCGCATCAGCATAAAAGTCGAGTGCTTCCCGGGCATTGCCAGCAAAATGTATGTAAGGTGTAAGTTGCATATTGATAGAATTTTTGAACAAAGGATTTCTTATCTGGTAAACATTGGTTATCAAATAGTGAGTACTGCCCGCTGGAATTATTTTGGATTCACTTTCACAGCCTGCCGGGCGACTAACTTCCACTTCCTTTGTTCTTTGGCCCACACCTGTAATAGGCCAAGATTTAAAGGTGTTTCCTTCCCATTTTCAACCGAGGTGGCGCGAAAGATGTATCGAACAACGGCAGTTTTATCAACGAAGTACAATCCCATACGCTCAGTTAACTTATTGTTATAAACCGTTTTGCTTCCCGAGGCGTTTCGGATCATGGTTTGCTGATCTTCCAGGTTGCCGCTGCTGTGGCCGTAAGTGAGTTTACTGCTGACAAGATCCCGTATTACGGCCTCGTTTTTTGTACCGAAAACGGCATCGTTTAGCGCTTCCACCCGGGCCCAGACCGCATTCTCTTTCGCAGATTGCGAGAAAGTGGGATAAACAACTGCAAACAACAAGGCAACAAGAAGGCTAGCTTTCATGAGGTGTAATTAATTATTTATTGCTGAAAAATTCCGGCATTCTTCAATGATTTCGTCAACCCTTTGTGGCGTCAGGTGTTCCTTGTAATGTTTACCGAGCTGCATCATTGGTGCATATCCGCAGGCACCAAGGCATTCTACAGTTTTCAAGGTGAACAAACCGTCCGGAGTTGTTCCGCCCACATCAATTCCAAGTTTTGTTTTTATATACTCAATTATGTTATCGCTGCCCCGAACCATACACGGGCCTGTCTGGCAAACTTCGAAAACGAACTTGCCTACCGGCTTCAGGTTGTACATGCTGTAAAAGCTGGCAACTTCATACACTTCAATCGGTGTTATGCCAAGCAATTCTGCTACATAGTCCATAACAGGTACGTCGAGCCAGCCACCAAACTCTTCCTGCGCAATATGCAGGACAGGAATTAATGCGCTTTTTTGACGCCCTTCGGGATAACGTTGTATGATCTCCTGCACTTTTTCCAGCTGCAGTTGCGAAAATTGCAATGACATGTATTTATACTGTTTCTACTATTCTAAATTGTACGTTACCATACCTAGATCGGTGAGAGCCCGGTGCTTGTTCGCGTTGCAGATATGGCAACGGCGTACAACGGGCATCCGGTCGGCAACGATGATGGACAATGAGCTCAACCGCTACCAGAAGAAAACCAGGGAATGGCTAACCGTCCATTTCACCAGCGATCAGGTTCAATGAACTTAAGGTAATTATCGCATCGCTTAGCATGCTTCCTTTTACCAGTTCGGTGTATGCCTGGTAGTAAATAAAGCAGGGCCTGCGGAACCGGCACCGGAATGGTGCACGTCCGCCATCGCTGATCAGGTAAAATCCGAGTTCCCCGTTTCCACCTTCTACGGCGTTATAGACTTCACCCGCGGGCATATCAATCTCACCCATGATGATCTTGAAATGCCAGATCAGGGCTTCCATTTTAGTGTAGACGTCCTTTTTCTCCGGTAAGTAATATTCAGGAACATCAGCATGAAATATCTCTGCTTCAGCACCTTTAAATTCCTGTACCTTCTCATAGGCTTGCTGAATGATATTCAGGCTCTGCCACATCTCTTCGTTACGTACCAGGAATTTATCGTAACAATCTCCTGATTTACCCACGGGGATGGTAAAATTCATGTCCTCGTAACTGCTGTAAGGCGAATGTACGCGTACATCGTAATCGACACCTGCAGAGCGTAAGTTCGGTCCGGTGAATCCATAATTTAGCGCTCGTTCTGCACTGATGCCACCTACACCCTGGGTCCGATCCATAAAGATCCGGTTACGATTAAACAGGTTCTCAAACTCCTTCAGCACTTTGGGATATTCATGAAGGAACTTCTCCAACTTGCGGAAAGCAACGTCGTTAAAGTTTCTTTCGAAACCTCCAATTCTGCCAATGTTAGTAGTTAGTCGAGAGCCGCAAACCTCTTCATAAATCTCGTAGATCAACTCACGGTATTGCATCACATACAAAAAGCCGGTGAAGGCACCGGTGTCTACACCAACGACAGAATTGCAGATCAGGTGGTCGGAGATCCGCGCAA
>JASLBT010000362.1 GCA_030146445.1 Segetibacter sp.
ATCACCTTATTTTGGCGGCTATATGGATGGCGCTGTTTACAGCGGCCTGCGTGCTGCGACAAGCATTCTTAATAACTAAAATGAGCTTGTTAAAAACCGCATACTTATGCAAATACATCAGTTCAGATGTCGGCGTGGGTACGTCCAGGTCTTTTCCCAATTGCACCACCTAGCCCGTTAATGCATCCACTTCTGTTTTAACGCTCCTGTACTCACCTGCGTTTACGGCAAAACGAGCGCTTTCAACTACAATAAGGCGAAGGTCGGCGGGATCATGGAAATTGATAGCACTCGAAGCATTGCTTTGGTGAAAATCGGCTTCTTACAAACTAACGAGACGAACCGTTACTTACGAAAACAAAAAAGCCTTCAAGTTCGACAACTTGAAGGCTTTTTTTTCGTTCTGTGATCCCGCTGGGACTCGAACCCAGGGCCCATACATTAAAAGTGTATTGCTCTACCAACTGAGCTACGGAATCGCTTCATTCTGGTTTATCAGAACTACCCTGTTTTTATTAGGGAGTGCAAAAATACAGGCTACATAACTACCACCCAAATTTTTTAAAAGATTTTATTTTCCGCTATTTCCCATTCATGCTTAATCTCGAACAAGTCGTTTATTTTTACCACCTCAAACGTAGCGTATGGCCTATTTTACCAATAAGGTAGTTGTTGTAACCGGCGGAAGTGAAGGCATTGGCAAAGCATTGGTCGACCTGCTGCTGGAGCGTGGAGCAAGGGTGGCCACCTGTGGCAGAAACTACGATAAGCTTTACCTTCTCCAAACGATTCATACCCGAAGCCAACTCCACATCTTTGCGGCTGATGTGAGCATTGAACATGAATGCCGGAGTTTTATTGAGTCGACAATTGCTACTTTTGGTACCATCGATATACTCATCAACAACGCAGGCATCTCCATGCGCGCCCTGTTCAAGGAACTTGAACTCGAAACCATCCGGAAACTAATGGATGTAAATTTCTGGGGCACCGTTTATTGCACCCGGTACGCCCTCCCAGAAGTCATCAAAAATAAGGGTACCATTGCCGGCATTTCCTCCGTTGCCGGTTTCCGTGGCTTGCCGGGAAGAACAGGCTATAGCGCAAGTAAGTTTGCAGTCACCGGCTTCCTCGAAGCGCTCCGCCTCGAACTGATGGGCGAAGGGGTAAATGTGATGTGGGTGTACCCCGGCTTTACATCCAGCAACATCAGGAATGCAGCCTTAAACAAAGAAGCGCAGCCCCAGGGCGAAAGCCCCATGGACGAAGGTAAAATGATGACCGCGGCAGAATGTGCCGGCCACATACTTGATGCCATCTCAAAAAGAAAAAGAACGCTTTTACTCACCTCAATTGGCAGGCAAACTTATGTGCTGGCCAAATACTTTCCGGCGCTTGCCGATAGGCTGATAAAGAAGTTCTACTTCAAAAGGGGCAAGCTCGTTAAGTAGTATGTGCTTTGCAAAGGCATGCACAAGCCATCTTTCCCAAATGTGCATACATCCTGCCGGTAGGTTTATTTACGCACAACACCTTAATCTTGCCATCTGCACGTCGAAATTTGCGATCGCTTTGCATTGTATTTGGCCGGTTCATTTTTTAATCCACGGCACTAAGCGAGATCGTAACGCTATAACAAATGCCGGCTGAATAAGCCACCACCCTACTTCTCTGCTTAGTATCCAATAGCGTTTATCAATTCACATTGAACTTACGTATGCCTATCATTACACTTACAACAGATTTTGGCCAGCAGGACTACCTCGTTGCTGCGGTAAAGGGCCAATTGTATAGTGCGAACAGAAATCTTACTATTGTCGACATATCACACCAACTTTCTTCATTTAACTACCCGCAGGCCGCATATTTTTGCGACAGCGCATTCAGGTATTTTCCGTCCGACACTATACATGTCATCCTTGTAAACATGTTCGACGATAAACCAACCCGTATGTTGCTGGCCTGTCACAACGAACAATATATTGCCTGTGCCGATAACGGCCTGCTCACGATGATTGCAGATGGCACCCCTTCGGAGGTGGTGGCCTTACCTTTACCCGAAAGTATGCTGCCAACAACGCTTACCTGTACAATGGTAATTGCAAACGCTGTTCAGGAAATTGTACAGGGAAACACGCTCAAACATATCGGGAAGCCGGTCAATTCGATCGTTGAAAAACTAAGGCTTAAGTATGTGAACAGTCCTACAACCATGGAAGGCCAGATCCTGTACATCGATAATTTTGAAAACGTTATTGTAAACATCACCAAAGACGATTTCGACAGGGAAAGAAATGGCCGATCTTTCAAGATTGTTTTCAAACGCGATGAGGTGATCGATACCATCAGCGAATCGTATGCCGACGTACAACAAGGTGAGAAAGTGGCTTTTTTTAACTCCGCAGGTTACCTCGAAATAGCAATCAACAAAGGCAATGCAGCGGGCCTGTTCGGGCTGCAGGGGTTTTCGGAAGCGATGCAGAAACAAAGTATTGCTTTACAGAATAAATGGTTTTACCAGACCGTAAAAATATTCTTCGAGTAATGCTCATACGAATAGTAAAAATGACCTTTAGGGCAGATGCCATCAACCTCTTTACCGAGCTTTTCGAAAGTCGCAAACACCTGATCAGGAATTTCAAGGGCTGCAATCACCTGGAACTTTGGCAGGATAAATCTGATAGTCGCGTGTTCTTTACGTATAGTATTTGGGACCAGCCCGAAAGCCTGGAGAATTATCGTACGTCGCACTTTTTTGATGAGACCTGGCAGCAGACCAAAAAGTTGTTCGACGCAAAACCCGAAGCGTGGTCCATCAATCAACTCACCGTAATGCAATAGCGGTTAACTTTATCCCAATCCCTTTTCTGCTGATGAAATTTTTGTTGAAACCCATACAATGGATATACTGCGTTTATGGCTTACTAACGTTTGTCGCGATAATGATTGTCGCACTTCCTTTCGTAGTCATTGCTTCATTTTTTGGAAAAATTAATGGCGGCAACTTCATCTATAAAGTTTGCAAGGCATGGGGTGTAGTTTGGTATGCACTCGTGGGTGTATGGCACCAAAACATTTACGAAAGGCCTCACGACACCAACGAACATTTCATTTTCGTAGCCAACCACATTTCGTACATGGATATACCCGCAACTATCATGTGTATGAACCAACCGGTACGGGTATTGGGCAAGTACGAGATGGTTAAATTTCCGGTGTTTGGTTACATTTATAAGTGTGCGGTGATTACAGTCGATCGCAGCAGTTCTGAGCGTCGTGCAAAAAGTGTCCGGCAATTGAAAGCTGCACTTCGAAAACACATTTCCATATTCATCTTTCCCGAAGGAACGTTCAACGAGACCGGGGCGCCGCTCAAAGATTTCTTTGATGGCGCATTTCGAATCGCGATCGAAACACAAACACCCATTAAGCCACTCTTGTTTATCGATGCGGTTGACCGGCTTCATTATCGAAGCATCTTTAACCTTACCCCCGGTCCGAACAGGGTCGTTTACCTCGAAGAAGTTCCCGTTGAAAACCTTACTATGCACGATCTTCCCCAGCTGAAAAAAAAGGTTTACGCTATCATGGAAGCGGGACTTCGAAGGTATCGCAACTATCCCACGGTTGAAGTTCCGGGTGCCACCGGGCCGAACCAAAACGTTTAACATCTACCATGTAGGAAAATTTTTTGGTGACCGGCAGTAAACCATCGATTGGGCGATGGTTGCGACGCTCCGTTCAACTGAAGCGCATTGGGGAACAACCGCTAACCAACCACTTTTTGCAAATGCTCCGCGGGCACGAATCACGAGACAGCAGGGAGAATTTTCGCTACCGGCAATTGCTTCAAGATAACTTCTTTTTGGAAAAACCTGATCATAAGCTAAAGCTTTATATCTTATGTGGATTGGCTTTAAATTCGCGTTCACCCATGACAGCTCCCGATAACAACCCAAGCCTGTTTTCCGATGACCTCGCAGCAGAGTCGCCATCCACCATTGAAACGGCGCCTGATCGTGAGCCGCAAATGTTTGCGGAAGTGATTATCCCGCTGGCGTTACCAAAAAATTACACCTGGTCGGTTCCCGCCCAATTTTACCAAAGCATTCGAACCGGTAGCCGTGTAGAAGTTGTATTGGGCAAACATAAGCGCTATGCTGGTATTGTAAAAACAATACATCACCAAAAACCTGCGGCATTTCAACCAAAAGAATTGTTGAATGTGCTCGACAGCGATCCGCTTGTATTTGACCATCAGCTCGCATTATGGAAGTGGATCGCAGAATACTACATGTGCAGCGAAGGTGAGGTGATGCAGGCTGCCCTTCCCTCCCATCTAAAGCTCTCCAGTGAAACCATACTGAGCTTCAACGAAGCGTTTGGCGACGATTTCAACGGCATGTCCGACGAAGAGTTTCTCGTAAGTGAGGCCCTTCTGATCAAAAAGGAACTGCGCCTCAGTGAGGTCCAGGAAATCCTCGACGTGTCCCATGTTTATCCGATCGTCAAAAAGCTTATCGAAAAGGGTGTTTGTGTAGTATGGGAAGCACTAAAGGACAAGTACCGCGAGAAGATGGAGACCTATGTTGTACTCAATCCAACCTACAACAACGAGGAGCAACTTGCCGGGCTACTCAACAACTGGAGCCGCGCTCCCAAGCAAATGGAGCTCTTACTGGCTTACCTGCACCTCATAAAGACGGTGGGCGAAGTCACCCAGTCAGACCTGTTGAAGAAGTCAAACGCCTCGCCGGCGCAACTCAAAGGGTTAACAGACAAAAACATTCTTTTTCTCGAGAAACGTTCTGCCGAACGGATACACAGCCTGCCGAAAGACGTGACCATCGATTTTGAACTATCAAATGCGCAATTGCTGGCTGCCGATGAGGTATTGAACGTTTTTAATGACAAAGTAGTTTGCTTACTCAAAGGGGTAACGGCAAGTGGCAAAACCCAGATCTACATCAAGCTGATTGAGCAATTCATTAAGTCGGGTGACCAGGTGCTGTATATGCTTCCGGAGATCGCACTCACTGCACAGATCGTTCGCCGTCTGCAAAAACACTTTGGTGGTTTTATTACCATCTATCATTCTAAGTTCAATCCAAACGAGCGCGTAGAAATCTGGAATAAGATAAAATCCGGCGAAACAAAGGTCATCCTTGGTGCAAGGTCTTCATTGTTCCTGCCCTTTAAAAAGTTGGGTTTGGTAATCGTTGATGAAGAGCACGATCCCTCGTTTAAACAACAGGAACCTGCACCGCGGTACCACGCAAGGGATGCGGCCATCTATTATGCCTCCTTGTTTAATGCTAAGGTCTTGCTCGGCAGTGCAACCCCGTCAATCGAAAGCTATTATAACTGCCAGTCGGGCAAATATGGACTCGTGTCACTAACGGAACGTTTTGGAAACGTAAAGATGCCCGAGATTGAGCTGGTTGATGTTAAGACTGTAATAACCAAAGACCGCAGTAAGGTGATCTTATCTCCGCGGCTGATTGAAGCAATCACCGGTTCGCTGCAGCAGGAGAAGCAGGTTATCCTTTTTCAGAACCGGCGCGGCTATTCACCTTACCAGATTTGTGGCACCTGCGGCTGGATACCACAGTGTGAAAACTGCGACGTAACACTAACATTCCACAAAGCAAAGAACAAGCTTCAATGCCATTACTGCGGCACCACCTACCCGGTCATCCTTACTTGTGCAGCATGCGGCAGCCACAATTTTATGCAGAAGAATTTTGGCACCGAAAAGATTGAAGAAGCACTAACCGAAGCTTTCCCACAGGCAAGGATCGCACGTATGGATTACGACAGCATAAAAGGTAAACACGATCATGATGCGCTGATCAAATTGTTCGAACAAAAGAAGCTGGACATACTTGCCGGAACACAGATGGTGGTAAAAGGTCTCGATTTCGAACACGTGAACCTGGTGGGTATCATCGACGCCGATGGCATACTAAACTTTACGGATTTCAGGGTAAATGAAAGGGCTTTCCAGTTAATGGAGCAGGTCAGCGGCCGGGCCGGTCGCAGGGACGAACAAGGCAAGGTGCTCATCCAGGTAAACAATGTAAAGCACCCGGTGCTGCAATTTGTAAAGGATCATGATTATGAATCCATGTACAGGTTTGAGATCGAAAACCGGAGAAATTTTTCGTACCCGCCATTTACAAGGATCATTCAACTGACCATCAAGCATAAAGAAAAGGTAGTTGCAGAAGAGGCAGCAAACATCATGTCGCGGGCGCTTATGGCTAATTACGCGAACTACCTCAGTGGGCCCGCAGAACCTGTCGTTAGCCGGGTACGTAACCAATACCTTATGGAGCTACTACTAAAGCTGCCAAAAGAAGCGCCGTTGATCCACCAATGTAAAAGGGATATCCTGCAGCAACAAGCCATCATCCAATCGAATAAGCGTTACCGGCAGGTGCACATTATTGCCGACGTTGACGCGGTTTAGCATTGGCATCCTTGTCTAGCCTGAATCTTCAGGCCTGCACTGTTCTAATGATGAACTATGAATGATGGGCTGTTCGCGAGTTATTATTACGACGAAGGGGATCTCTTTTAGAATGATGAAGTATGAACTATGAATGGTCGTGAACTTTGATTCTGAGGAACGAGGAATCTCTTTTCGGAATGATGAACGATCAATGATGGGCTGTTCGGGTACTTTCATTTCGGGCAGGAGGAATACTTCAGGGATGATGAAGTATTTAATTAAGTGAAGGGAACGGTCATCTTCTATGTGCTTGCCTATGTTTCTATGCCTATGTCGTGGCGACACCAAGCACGTTTTTAGCCTGCTTGTAGTGAAACATCGGCACACAAAACACCAAGCCGCGAAGATTTGCAATCAACTGACTTTGTAAATCAAATGGATCTAAGTTAGTCTGGTCATTCTCCTTGCTAAGCCATAAGTCTTAAACCTGCTAAAGGAAGTAAATGCCGTACAAGAGTGCGACGCAACGATGCCGAAAAGGGTTCGTCCTGTTGGGTCCAAAAAAAACCTTTTTCACGTAGGAGATACAACAACCAGGTTAAATCTTGAACACTGCCCGGTCTCAAGTGTAATTGCCCGAAGCTTGTCTTCCTATTACGCGTTGTTCAACTTCGAGAAAAGCAGATTTACCACATAGGCACATAGGTACATAGGGGTTGCACATAGTACTAATATGTTTGGATGAGTTTCTTTCAGTATATAGCATACAACGTTCAACATGATTCCCAGCCTTTCGCCTGACCCAAAAACCCACTCATAATTGTAACATCACAACCCTAAACTCCGCATTAGACCTTTACCATACAACATTCAACACAATTCTCTCAACTCCATATTCTTTCATCCAACATCTACCATACAACATTAAACACGATTTTCTCAAAAAACCTTCCTGCTGACCGAACACCCACTCATAACTCTTAACTGATAACTCTAAACTTCATATTCTTGCATTCATCATAGCCTCACCCCTTCATCTCATCGAAACGATAATACTTTACACCAGATGGACCTGCCCTGGCGGCAGCCACCATATTTTGCGCGACCAATTTTGCATCTATTGCCCGGTACTTTCGGAGCGCCCCGACCATAATAAAACCAAATACTTTCATCAGCACCTTCCCTATTTTTTCGCCCAGCCGAAACTCACCTCTGCCGCCCAATAGCATGGAAGGTTGAAAAATGTGCACGGACCGGAACGGAAGATCTTTGATCGCATCTTCCACACTGCCTTTTAAACGCAGGTAGAAGTTTTTTGACTTTGCATTTGCGCCAACAGACGACACCAGCAAAAATTGTTTATAGCCGAGGCGGGTAGCGGCTGTTGCAGCCCCTACAGGAATATCGTAATCTACCTTGCGATACGCCTCAAGATCACCTTTCACCTGCTTCAGCGTAGTGCCGATGCAACAAAACAAGCTGTCGCCCGCACCAAGCTTCTCCTGCAGTTCTTCCTTCCCAAGGAAATTACAGAGCACCACCTCCAGCTTCGCGTGTTGAAAGCCCATTGGCTTTCTTGTCAATACACGCACTACTGTAAACGCATCATCTTCCAGCAATAGCTTTACAACGTGACCGCCGGTCAACCCGGTTGCCCCCAATACCACTGCAGTTTGTGCCAGCATAATTTGCTATTTTGTGACTGAATTCCCCCCATGCAAATTCAACAAAATATTTCACTAAAGCCCTACAATACTTTTGGCATCCACGTCACGGCAAAACACTTTGCACCTTTCGCAAATGTTGAACAGCTCAATGAACTACTCTCTTTTAAGGGTGCAGGCAAACCAATGATCCTTGGTGGAGGAAGCAACATATTGTTAACCCAGGACCTTGATAACCTGGTTTTGAAAAACGAGCTCTCCGGGATCACGCTTGTTGGCGAAGATGAAAATCATTTTTATGTGAAGTCGGGAGGTGGCGAGAACTGGCACAGGTTCGTAGTACACTGCATCGACAATGGCTATGCCGGGGCTGAAAACCTCAGCCTTATCCCTGGTAGTGTTGGGGCAAGTCCTATGCAAAACATCGGTGCCTACGGGGTTGAGATAAAAGACATTTTTTACCAGCTTGAAGCCTTTCACATCTTCGACCGGCAACTGGTTACTTTTAAGTTGAACGATTGCAAATTTGCTTACCGGGACAGTGTGTTCAAAGGAAAGTACAAAAATCAATATGTGATCACAAGTGTCACTTTTCGCTTGTTGAAAACTCCCCGGTTTAATATTACTTACGGTGCAATTCAGCAGGAGCTTAATGCGATGAACATTACCGACCTAAGCATCCGCGCCGTATCGCAGGCAGTCATCAATATTCGCCAAAGTAAACTTCCTGATCCGGCTATCACCGGCAATGCAGGAAGCTTTTTTAAAAACCCCTCTATACCAGCTGAACAGTTTAAGGGTCTACAGACCAGGTTCCCCGGGCTGGTTGGATTCCCCACAGAAACCGGCATGGTAAAACTTGCCGCCGGCTGGCTGATAGAACAATGCGGCTGGAAGGGATATCGCAAAGGCGATGCGGGCTGTTATGATAAACAGGCGCTGGTGCTTGTGAACTATGGACAAGCCAGCGGTATTGATATTCTCACCTTATCTACCGAGATCATGCACAGTGTCGAGAAAAAGTTCGGGGTATTATTGGAACGGGAAGTCAATCTTATATGAGGAATGCAGCGTTTTGTCATGCCGTATGTTCTTAATAAAACAATCGATAACGTATGAAAAAGATGTTCGTTTTCTTGTTCACCACGATGGTGCTCTCAAGTACAGTAATGGCCCAAAAAGCGGCAAAAGTTGTTTATGCTGAACTTGGTGGCCCCGGACTTGCTTCCATTAACTACGACATGCGGTTTGCCAGGAAAGAAGACGGGTTTGGCTTTCGTGCTGGCGTGGGTGGATTTTCAATTGATAATACCAGCATTCTGCTTATCCCTCTTGGTGTCAATTTTATTGTAAGTAAAGATAAAAGGAATTACTTCGAAACAGGTGCCGGAGTATCTTTTGTCAGTGCTAACGAGAACGATCCTTACTACTCTAACGATAGCCGGTTCAGGGGAACCTTCGGACATTTGAACATAGGTTACCGACTGCAACCAGTTGCCGGCGGTTTCTTCTTCAGGGCAGCGGTAAACCCCATATTCGGCAACGGCGGCTTTTTCCCCTTTTATGGAGGAATTGCCTTTGGCTATAAGTTCTAGATTTGTTGCGGTAATCAAAAACGTCGTTGAATTTCGCTGTTAGCTGAACCAGTTTCATTGATAAGCGTCACGGCTGACAGCGGGAGTCTTCATCTAAATCAGCAATAAAAAAGCCCGGAATGATGATCTCATTACGGGCTTTTCATAACTGCTATCAACTACCTGAAGTCGTCGTCAGTCAGGTCATCTTCTTCATGCATCTGGCCGAGGTTCATCATGCTCCCAATAAGGTCCTTGAACTGTATTCTTCCATCGATCATTCGCTTACTGATCAACGAATAAGTTGCCAGGCCGTGTAGCACAAATTCCATCAGGAGCGCGTTTTCTTTCGAGTTTGCCTGCGGAAAGTGTTTCTTCACAAAAGCATGAAGCCCGTCAACCTGGTACAGCGCATTAATTTTAAGCGCGTCCGTGCTATCAAGTGTGAGGTCGAGATGGTTGCCGGCATCAAACCACCTGGTGATGGCTTTATAAGGGTTTTCGTCTTCAGTCTTTTGCACCTGGCCTGCTTTCCCCGTACTCGTCGGCTTTCTCTTTTTAGCGACCTCAGGGTTTGGAAAGTACTGCAGGAACTGCGTCCTGATTGCCTTATCTAAAAGATTCACAGCAACCTGGTAAGGTCCCTCCTGTTCGCCTTCGTAAACCAACTCTATTTTGCCGGTGATTGATGGAATAATACCCATGAGATCACTGATCCAAACCTGGGTTTGTGTTTCGTTGTGAATAATTGCTCTTCTTTCTGCACTGCTCACTGCATTTTCGTAGGCTGCGATGGTCAGCCTTGCACTCACCCCACTCTTCTTATCGACATATTCATTACTTCGAGCTTCAAAAGCCACCTGCTCAATCAATCGCTTTACCAGGTCACTTACGTTAACCCTCGTCAGTTGCTCAACAAGCACATCAGCTTCCTGTTCGGTTATTGCCAGTGAGGTTTCTATTGTACGCGGGTAGTGAGTAAGAATCTGGCTTTCTATCCGGTCCTTTAAAGGAGTAACAATACTGCCGCGATTGGTATAATCTTCCGGGTTGGCGGTAAACACAAACAAAATATCAAGTGGCATCCTCAACTTGAAACCACGGATCTGGATGTCGCCTTCCTGCAAAATATTAAACAATGCCACCTGGATCCTGGCTTGTAAATCCGGTAATTCATTAATGACAAAAATGCCGCGATTACTGCGCGGGATAATTCCATAATGGATCACCAGTTCGTCAGCAAAACTCAGCTTCAGGTTTGCGGCCTTAATCGGATCAATATCACCGATCAGATCGGCCACGCTAACATCGGGAGTAGCGAGTTTTTCGCCGTAACGCTCGCTCCTGTGAACCCAATGGATTGGGGTATCGTCGGCCCGGTTGAGTACAATATCTTTTGCAAACTTGCTTAATGGATTAAAGGGATCATCATTGATTTCACTGCCGGCTATGATGGGAATGTGTTCGTCCAGCAGATCAATAACCTGGCGGGCCATCCTTGTCTTCGCCTGTCCACGTAAACCAAGAAACAGGATGTTGTGGCGGCTCAACAGAGCACGCTCGGTATCGGGAATAACACTGTCTTCATAACCCAGTATGCCCGGAAACGGGTTTTCTTTGGCTTTTATTTTCGTTATCAGGTTCTCTCTTATTTCTTCTTTTATGTTCCTGCTTTTGTAACCGCTCTTCTTAAGATCAGCAAGTGTCTTAATTTGATTTATATACATGTTTTAGAAATCAGCTGTTTATTTAAAGAATTTGTGTGTGGACCAACCTTTTTGTACCACATGAAGCAGATACAATAAGGAATTACCATCAGTAAACCGTCTTCCGTTTCCCACTTTCGAAATCCTTGAAAATGAATGCGCCTAATTTATCAAGTGAGGCAAAAAATGCTTTACCATTATTTGTTTCGGTAAACTCCTGTACAAAACGCTGCAGGTAAGGATCACTTGCAATCATAAAAGTAGTGATCGTGATCTTTAACTTCTTGCACTGCGCAGCCAGGTTTATACACCTGTTCACCACTTTTCGGTCGAGGCCAAAACTGTTCTTGTAGTACTTTTTCCCGATCTTTAAACAGGTCGGTTTACCGTCGGTGATCATGAATATTTGCTTGTTTGGATTTTTCCTGCGTCGCAACAAATCCATTGCAAGTTCAAGTCCCGCTACCGTGTTCGTGTGATAAGGACCCACGGTAAGGTAAGGCAGGTCTTTGATTTCGATTGTCCAGGCGTCATTTCCAAAAACAACAATATCCAGCGTGTCTTTAGGGTAGCGGGTTGTGATCAGCTCACTCAGCGCCATGGCCACCTTTTTTGCAGGCGTAATTCGATCCTCGCCATAGAGGATCATGGAGTGAGAGATATCGATCATCAGCACGGTGGAAGTCTGCGTTTTGAAGTCAGTTTCCCTGATATGAAGGTCGTCTTCATGCATACTAAAGCTTTCAACACCATGATTGATCTGGGCGGTCCGTATACTTTCGGTGAAATCAATTTGTTCAACAGTGTCTCCAAACTGGTAAGGCCGGATGTCAGAACTTGTCTCGTCTCCCCCACCAGGCTTGAAGGTATTGTGGTTGCCTTGCTTCGATTTCTTTAGTTTACCAAAAATTTCTTCAAGGCTGCTCTTCCTTATACCCTGTTCCGTTTTTGGCGTAATCGATATTGAGCCGGTTGCGGGGTTTTCATCAACATAACCCTTCTCCTTAAGTTCGTCCATAAAATCACCCATACCGTATTCATCATCGGTGAGCTTGTATTGCTGGTCCAATTGATTCATCCATTGCAATGCTTCATTCACATCGCCGCTTGTATAGGTGAGCAACTGCATAAACAGGTTCAGCAGTTCTTCGAAACGGGTTTTCCCTTCGAGATTGGGGTCAAATTTTGTGAAGCGGTGTCCTAACATATAGTTGATTTTTAAGCAGCCGACATTGATGTCACAACATTTAAGCCATTCAAAAGGTTCAGGCACTTAATGTTGTCCATGTGCCAGCCCGGGAGACAACCTTGATTATAGACCTGTTTAGAATGACATTCAGGCAGCGGAGAAACGTAGTAGTGGGGTGTTGTAAACAGATCACAAAAATAAATAGAATTAACCACATACATCGCCAAAATCAGCCGGCACCATCAGGTGAAAACAATTCAGCTCAAAAACAAAACCCCGCCCTTGCTTTCACACGGCGGGGAGAAAACAGCGGTTGCCCGCTTATTTTTTACCAGTATCGCTGATTACTTATTGTCAACTTCGGTCCGGTCCGGCCTTGCTCCTCGTTTAACCGGGTTTATTTCCAGGTTGCCGCCGGTTTCAGGAGTCTTAGGGGCGGTGTTGAACATCTGTTCCATGTTGTCCAGCGCACGCAGGTAATCCTCAGCGGTTTTCCGGTCGTAGTCCATCCACTCCGCTTTTGCACCATCAAGTGAGTTATAAAACTTAATCTGCTGCTGCAGGTCTTTCTTAACTGAGCCGGTAACCTTTGCTGCCAGATCTTTTGCATCCGACCTGTAACAAGCTTCAAGAAATGCAAGCGAATTGCGGTTATGCTGGTTGCCCCGGCTGATATGCCCATAAGGAAAGTTCTCCTGCAACATCATCCTGTCTACTTTTTGCAGTGCCTTTCGTGCATCCTCCTTCCTGTTCTTTGCCGAAAGATCGTATGCAAGTTCGGTGTATGCACTGCGGATTGAGTTTAGGTGCCGGCGGTTTTCTTCGTCGAAGTAAACACCAGGTATGTTCGCGTTCCCAAAAGCAAATTTATTCATCAATTTGTCAACCATCCACTCGGTATTAACCTGGTCGCCAACCACTGGCACCAGGCGGTAAGCAAGCCCATCTTTTCTCAGGTAAGAACCGAACCCGAGCTCATCAAAGGGTGAGGTGAAATAAATAGGCCTTGACCATTTGTTTGCGGCAATCACGTTCAATACCGCAAGATCATTTTTCATCAGGTTATTTTTACCCTCAGGCAGTCTGAAACGCATGTCCGTTACTACGCTGTCGGTTGCACTTACTGTGCCGTTTTGTTTCACTGCGTTCACATCTACCGGAACCGATACATTCCTGACAGGGAAAGTATTGATCATATCGCCACCTCCGCCACTGATCATTTTTGCCGGGTCATCACTGCCCACATAATTTTTCATCAGATCGTACAAGTCAAAGTATTGATTATCGGCTACGCCTTCAACCGGTTTATACTGGATATAATCACGCGTACGACCCTGTATTTGTTCTGGTGACCAAATTACATCAATGGGATTGCTTTCATTCACCCGGTAGCGCAACTGGTTGATGTACCAATCGATACCCAGCAGGCTATAGTTGATTACGCGAATGTCACGGCGGATGCCTTCTACTTCCTGGGCATACCAGAGCGGATAAGTATCGTTGTCGCCAAACGTAAACAATATGGCGTTCGGTGCACAACTTTCAAGATAGTTTTTCGCCAGGTCACGTGCGAGTTGCTTTTTGCTGCGATCATGGTCGTCCCACTCCTGTGCAGCCATAAGCACCGGCACGGCCAAAAGGCAAAGTACGGTGGCGAGATTTGTTGCGACTCCCGCACTCAGCTTTTTGGTCAACCAATCCCTCACCTGTAAGACGCCCAAACCGATCCAAATGGCAAATGCATAAAACGAACCTACATATGCGTAGTCCCGCTCTCTTGGCTGATTACCTGCCTGGTTAAGGTAAAGCACAATCGCAAAGCCGGTAAAGAAGAACATCAGGAAGGTGACAAAAGCATCTTTTTTATCCTGTTTCGCCTGGTAAAAAGCCCCGATTACACCAAGGATAAATGGCAATAAGAACAACTTATTATGGGCCTTATTGTTCTTGCTGCTGTCTGGCATGAGGCTTTGATCACCGTACATCGTGTTATCAATAAATGGGATTCCGGTAATCCAGTTTCCATCCCGGATGTTGCCGTTAAATATTCCCTGAATGTCGTTTTGCTTGCCGGAAAAATTCCACATGAAATAGCGGAAATACATCCAGTAAAACTGGTAACCCATAAAAAACTTCAGGTTATCGGCGAAGTTTGGATCACGCTCGTAACTGCCGTCCTGCAAACGGTTAATACCGAGGAACTGCGCATAATAGTCGGCGTGACCCTGGTCGTTGCTGGCGTCCCAAACTCTTGGGAACAGCATCTCCTGCGACGGATCGTATACGTAATGGCCGTCTTTACCGTTCTCTACATATTTACCGTTTGCCTTAATGTATTTGGTAGAAGTTTCTTTGTAGTCTATCGGCCTGGCGGTGAACTTTTGCCCATATAACAGCGGAAAATCACCATACTGTTCCCGGCCAAGATAACCAACAAGACTCATTGGATTATCTA
>JASLBT010000241.1 GCA_030146445.1 Segetibacter sp.
TGGCGTACGCTCCGCAACTGCGATTGACTTTACGAACGGGACCGGTGTACATGACTTTACCTCAACGGCGGGGCAAAGCCACCAATCTCAGGCATACACGCCTACTGTACAACTGGGAAACATTTGGGCATTGCGCGGGGGAAATGCAAACGGCAATAACAACGTCAAATATAACGGTCCAGGTAACGACCAAAACCAGATTCTAAACACTAAACTAAAAGGATCCTTAAGTGACACCTTTAGCAATGTGTACGCGCCTGAAGACGTTAACATGGATGGAACGATAAAGTGGAACGGTCCGGGAAATGACCAGAACTTTCTATTAAATATTATACTGAAAGGTATGCTGGGAGATATTTATCTGGAACAATGGTAGGCGAACAAAAACAACCAGAGGTAAAGCGACTGCGTCTCAGGGACAATGATTGATGCATTGTTGGAGGTGTTCCCTGACGGCAGCAAGCTTCGCTTTCACTTCCTTGCAGCTTCGAGCGGATGTACTTATTGCCCTATTCTACCCCGCTTTGACTTCCCGGCAGGTGGGGAGTAATTGGCGGTCCTGCGAAACTATATTTTGACTTGGATTTTGAACCTTACCAACCCGATAGTGGTAGTTCCGGCAGAAATCGAACCCAAAACTTTACAACGGGACTTATATATGTTATTGCTTCTCTTTAAACATAGTAAGACTTAATGCAAAGCTAAGAACGAAACAGGTAGTCCGAAATATCCTGCTCTTGTATGCCGACAAATATGCCAGATGGCCGTTCTTCAACCGCATAGATTTTTAACCGGTAACCCTCTCCGGTAACATTACGGCCGTTTTGAAGGCTGAACTTGTATTTGTGTAAAGGGCAAACAAGGTTCCCCTGGCCGTCGATAAAACCCTGGGAAAATGCTCCGCTTGCATGCGGACACCGGTCGGTACAGGCATAAACGCTGCCATTGAGTTTAGCGAGCAATACCCTGCGTTCGCCAATGGTAATCACTGCAAGGTTTTCAGTGTTCCACGGGATACCATCCGCGTTGTCGGCAACCTTATGCCAGTGTATCGCACCTGCGGGTACCAATGGCTCCATCAATAGATGTATTCCGTTTTGTAGGGATATCGGATCTGGTACATGTCTTTCACCTTACTCAGTATGGTCTGCCGCAATTCATCAATATTGCTTCGTTCGAGGGCCGAAATAAACACGCAGTTCCCCTGGGTGATATTTTCCCACTTTTGCTTCAGGTCATTCAATATCTCTGTACGAACGTCCTCTTCGAGCCATTCATCGAAAGTGTTCTTTTGGTATAGGTCCATCTTATTAAACACAGTGAGGATAGGCTTGTCAAACGCCTTCAGGTCCTGCAGGGTCTTACTTACCACACCGATCTGCTCTTCATGCTGAGGGTGCGAAACGTCTACCACGTGCAGCAGGATGTCTGCCTCCCTCACTTCGTCGAGTGTACTTTTAAAGCTTTCTACGAGGTGGTGCGGTAACTTCCTAATAAACCCAACCGTGTCACTCAACACGAAAGGCGTATTCTCAAAAACCACCTTTCGCGTGGTAGTATCTTGGGTCGCAAAAAGTTTGTTTTCGGCAAAGACATCGCTTTTGCTCATTAGGTTCATGATGGTGCTTTTACCCACGTTGGTGTAACCGACCAGGGCAACCCTGATAAACTCGCCGCGGTCTTTACGTTGTGTAAACGACTGCTTATCTATTTCCTTCAATCGCTTGCGCAGCAAACTGATCTTTTCTTTAACGATCCGACGGTCGGTTTCAATCTCCGTTTCACCCGGCCCCCTTGATCCAATTCCGGCGCCCTGCCTTTCCAGGTGACTCCACATACCCTTAAGTCGAGGTAATATGTATTGGTACTGGGCGAGCTCCACTTGCACCTTCGCCTGTGCCGTTCTTGCACGGCTCGCAAAAATGTCGAGGATCAGGTCGCTGCGGTCAATCGTTCTTACGCCCAGTGCTTTTTCAATATTGAGAATTTGTGAGCCGGTAAGCTCATCGTCGAAAATGACCAGGGTTATTTCTTTCGCCTCTACAAACTGTTTTATCTCCTCAAGTTTGCCTTTACCCACAAAGGTCTTACTATCCGGATGAGCCATCTTTTGGTAAAAGCGTTTCACGGCAATAGTGCCGGCGGTCTCTGCTAAAAAAGCCAGTTCGTCAAGGTATTCCTGAACCTGGGCTTCTGTTTGATCCTTCTGTACCAGGCCAACCAGCACGGCCCGCTCTTCCTGTTGAATGTTCTTCTTATCAATCAAAGCAATAAGTTTTATTAAAGGTATCTTTTAAATAAGAAAGCCATCGGCGCTAACCGATGGCTCCTTAAACAATTTTGTTCAAATTACAGGCCACTTATCGCTATGCCAATCGAATATGGCCTGATCACCGGACCTACCCCATCTTTCAATATACCAGTGACTGTATAAGCTCCGTGCACCGACACAATGCCATAGCCGATCCTTGCCGTTACCGACAACCTGGTACTATTAAAGAACTTTTTGCTGCTCTCTTTTGCGATATAGTTGTTGAGTGATGTTCCGTTTTTGTCTTCGAGTGTTTTGCCCTTTGTATGCGCGTTTAACAACGTTCCGATCTTAACTCCAAGAGCAGCTTTAAAGCTCTTGTTGTCATCTTCCGGGTGGGTAGAATACCTTAACTCTACCGGCGCTTCAGCATAAACGGTGGTCAGCTTGTATTTCTTGAAGTGGTTTGCCGAGTCCAGGTCTTGAAAAGGCAACCTCGCATTTGTCGACTTTACATCGATATTCTTTCTTTCGAAAAACATATTGCTGCTCCCTATACCGACACCAAGTCCCACACTAAAGTGAGGGTTTGTTTTAAATGGTTTATCCAACATCACATAGGCGTTGAAGTGTCTCGAAAAGCCCTGGGGAGTAGTGCTGTCAGGACTACCTGACCAGTTATCAAACCCATATTGCAGCATGAAGTGATCATTAGACCTGCTGGACAAATCGATCTTTGCAGGGGTTGCTGGTTTTGGAGTTGTAATATCTGTTGGTGACGACAAGGTTATTTTTGAGGTATCGGTTACTTGAGCGTGAATGGTAGGGCAGGAGAGTATTATTAAAGCAGCCAATACAATTTTCTTCATAAAATTTCTTAAGAGTTGACTTGCACGGAAGTAAGGTTCTATCCTGCAAGCAGTTAAAGTGCGGCAAAAATAAAAGAATTGACTTCATGAATAGGTTAAAATAAAGTCAAAACACTGCCGCCGTGATGCACGGGTGAAATTATTTTTTTAAAAAGCAGAATCGCAACAAAAGGCAGGGATAAACGTTCATCTGCTAACTTAATGAAGAATTTCCTATAAAGATGAAGACGAAGTCGGTCATTTATTAATTGTTTTGTTTTTCATCCTAGCACCGCTATTTTCAGCAGCCTTGCAACTGCAAACCATTTTATTAAATTTGCGACAACCACAAAAACTGCTTATTTAAATACTGACTATGAAAATTTTAGTGGCGGAAGATGAACCATTTATGTTGATGCTGATTGTTGAGCAGTTGAAAAATGACGGGTACGAAGTGACTGGAACTGTTGACGGAAGAGAAGCACTAAAGGCACTAGAGAGTAACCGCCCGGATCTGATTATTACCGATATCTTAATGCCTTATACATCGGGGCTCGAATTAATAGGTATCGTTAAATCAAACACGGCCTATAGTATACCCATAATTGTGCTTTCCGGCCTGGACGAGGAAGCAACTGTTATGGAAGCCTTTCAGCTGGGTGCTGACGACTTCCTTACAAAGCCTTTCAATTCAATGGAACTTTCGGTTCGCGTTAGAAGATTGTTGCGGTTATTTGGTAACGGACGTTAATTCCAGGTAGCTGCTCCTGTCTGGCGATCCCTGCGAGTCGAGGCGCTATCAATGATTATAAGATTGTTGTCTTGCAGTCAGCCCGATTTGTTTCACCACTTTACAATAGCTAAGGTTATAATATATTCACCGAACGATGGCGCTTTTTGGGCAACTGCCATTCATCTTGCATTTTCCTCTCCTTTGATCGCGTTAAACACGGTCATAAACATAATCTTCAAATCGAGTATAAGGCTCCATTGTTCCATATACCACAGGTCGTGCTCAACCCGGTGTTGCATTTGAGCAATGTTCCTGGTTTCACCCCTGAAGCCGTTAACCTGGGCCCAGCCGGTTATGCCCGGCTTAAGAAATTGCCTGACCATATACTGCCCGATCAGCTTTGAATATTCATCAGTATGCTTAAGCATATGTGGTCGTGGACCTACAACACTCATCTGTCCCCGCAGCACGTTCAGGAATTGCGGGAGCTCGTCTATGTTGGTTCTACGCATGAACTTTCCCATACGGGTTATCCTGCTGTCGTTGAGTGTAGCCTGAAGGGTGTTTGCTTTATCGTTAACCCTCATGCTTCTGAACTTAAGACACATAAATACCCGGTTGTCTTTCCCCGTACGCTCCTGGATGAAAAAGATCGGCCCTTTCGACTCAAGCCAGATCAATAAACTGATGATCGGTATTAGCCACGACAATATAAAAACGATCACAAGCGAACTCACGACGATGTCAAACAAACGTTTCTTAACCCTGTTGCCCAACTCTTCCAAAGGTTCTTTGCGCATCATGATTACGGGAATTTCTTTCAGGTAATCGATGTGCATCTTCTTCTTCATGAAGATCTCCAGGTCCGGTACGATCTTAAACCGGATACAATTTTCGTCGGCGGTTTGTATGAGCCTATAGATGGCTTCGTTGTGTTCGGGCGCTATTGTCGAATATATTTCCGTGATGCCATATATCTTACAGGTTTCGATCGTACGTTCGATGTTGCTTAAAATCGGGTAAGGTGAAAGTTCCTGTACGTTTTCCGGTTCCTCGCAAAAACCGATGATCTCTTTTTTAATCGTGTCTTCCTCAAGATAGCTGACCAGCTTTTTAGAAAGGCTGTTGTAGCCGATTACCACTACCTTGATAAGGAAATCCTGCTTTTTCAGGTATTGCACTATGCCCAGGTAAATAAAGCGGTTTACCAGCAATGCGATCGGAATGTTCACCAGTACAACGGTCAGAAAGATCCGTGAAAGCTCCATCATTCTGAAGAAGAACAGGTACATGATCACGAGCAAAAGAAAGTACAGGTAAGCGCGTATGGTCATTTTCGTGAATGCTTCGAAAGATGAAACATATTTTTCCTGGTACAGACTTGTCAACAGAATGGTACAGATCCAGGCTGCACTCATAAAGAATCCAAAGTAGGCGTATTCAATTTCGTTTGTAATCAATGATTGGCTTTCGAAGAAGAACTGTACGACAAAGAATACAGCATTGATGACGACAAAGTCAAGGAAGCCGAGATAAAGCTGCAAGGATCTTATAAAACGATTGTTCATAAAAATTTAGTTGAACTGAATATCTGGAATGGAGGTGGTAGCCGGTAAATAACCAACAGAAGCTGGCGCTACCATTAAAAAACATTGCACAGTTCACCTGTACAAGGTGAGACGCACTATGGTCTATAATGATTAGCGATGCCTTTCGACATGAAAACCGAAAGCGTTTAATCTGCGATGGGTTCTCAGCGGGGTAATGCTGCCTGCTCGTCGGCAGGGTACGGGAGATTGTTGCAAGCGCACATTCGGGTTCTCATGCTCCGGGACGAAGCCTTATTTTCCAGCCACAAGGGCCGACCTGGTACGCTTACGGAGATAATGACGGGTAATCTATTGAATAGGTTGGACTGCAATAAAAATAATGATTCCCGGGCAGCAATCGCCTGCCGCATGTGCCGCTTTATGCTAAGATCGGTTAATAGTGAAGAGAAAACCTTTGGTGAGGGTATAGTTGATACCGGGCCTTTTTCTATCAATCGTTATTGACACAACTTTTTCCTGGTCCAGGGAATGACTTGGCACTTGTAGGTGCTAATACCAAATGTTGCTTTAATAGCTATTGGCAACCGATCTTCCTGGCTTCACGCGGTCGATAGTCCTCGCACCAAACACCATTACTTCACTTGTATTCTTTTCGGCAAGCAGTGCGTAGCCCAATGAAGGGAGCGAAACTTTAACCAGGCTGTTGGGTGTATCGGACGGTTCGTCTGCGCCGGTATATACTTCTGTAACCGAGATTCTTTCAGAAGCGTCGACCCTGATTTTTACCAGGTTGATGTTTTGGTGCTGCTGAATTACCTGCTTCAGCATGTTGATTTCTGCTTCGTTGATGATCGCGGGTTCACCAAGCCAATAAAACAAATTCCTGATACCATCAGTAGATTTTATCTCACGGTGGTCTTGCGCACTTGCATAGATAAAAACGTGGTTATGGAATAATGGCTCGAGGGATACCTTGTTTTTGTCACCCCATTGCTGCACCTTTTTTGATACGGGGTAAAAGGTTTCAATGTTCTTTTTGTTTAACAACATGCAAACCTTCCTTTCAGATTTGTTGTGTGTGCTTACGGCATACCAATGCTTTGATGAATCATCCATAGTGTAAAAAAATTAAAAACTCAAAAAAACGGTAATGGCAGGCTGAAGCTCTACAAGGTGCTTGATAGATATTGGAAAATGGATCATCAGTCCTGCTGGCTCTTTCTTTCAGGGAAAGTGATGATATGATCGTCTGGCGAAAGCCATCGCTGAATTCTTCGCACCTACTTCCCTCTTATGGATTGGAATCGAGGTGTAAAAAGTTGCATCCAACTCTCAAAAAATATTTGTTTTAAATTTTTTGTCGGCACTTAAGGCTATATTGATCAACAGGTTATGGATTATGTATCGAAGCTGCCCGGGCTATTAGAGAGGTTCCGCAACCAAATGACGTATTGTAAGGGCAGTAGTTCTGTGGTTGGGTCCGGTTAGGGAGGCTTAACAGTTATTGTGTTACCGACCACGCCGGCCGCTGCGCGGTTGAACGGGCATCCTTGAACTCTTGAAGGGTTGTGCTACAGCTGCTATTTATAGCTGCCAGCCGCGGATTGTGTGCGGCTACAAATTTTTCACGATGGTTGTAATCATTGGTGAAATCTGATCGATCGGATCCCCTGTGTCAACTACGGAGATCGGTCATTAATGTTTGCTGTTGTGAACCTACAATGATTTGCCGGACGTTCAATACTACTTTCAGAACCAGGCCAGGTTGCTGTTCAAGATGTCAATACGAAACCGCCGTAATTGATGGGGAAGAACCTGTACGTTGAAAAGCGGGATCCCGGCAGGTTTGAGCGATGTTTATTGCT
>JASLBT010000245.1 GCA_030146445.1 Segetibacter sp.
CAATTTTTAAGCTGTTGCCGTTAGTACTTGTTGATTCCCGGTGCTATCAAAGATATTTATATTTAGAGTTGGATTGCCTTTGCTTTCACTTTTATATTCCACGCCGAAATTATGTTGTGGCAATTACAACGCTTATCACCATTGATCGTTTCTAATATTCCCGAGCAGCAATAAGCCGATGATTATCAACACTGCAGCTAAATGTTGTAGATTTGAAATGAGCCTGCCTATGTTCCGCAATTGAATTTTAGCGCCGTCATATGTATTTAAATCGTCAGACATGCATTGCGTAGTTACGGCATGTTTTGGTTCCGGGTACCAGCAATCGTTAACTGCTGTTGAGAAAACATCCAAAATAATGGAGCTGTTATGAAGTTCATCGCCAAAGTATTTTCTGCTGGCTACTCGGCCATAATCTTCCTTTTAATTTGTTGTGCTCTCTGCCTCATTTATTTCGCGGGGGTGGAGCTTTGGCATGGAGTAAATCCAAACGATGAGCGGCTAATCAGGGAACGCTTCAATTCCATCCTGGAAAGTGTCGGACTCCTGACCATTGCGATCGTTGCACTTGAGCTCGGACAAACGATTTTGGAAGAAGAAGTATTGCGACAGGCGCAGGTCAGTGCGCCTACACGTGTCAGAAGGTTTCTCTCGAGATTTCTCGTGGTGATCATTGTTGCCTTGTCGATTGAATGCCTGGTTGCGGTATTTGAAATAGCCCATACAGACGCTTCGAAACTGCCCCAGGCCGCTTCTATCGGCATTGCGGCGGGAGTGCTTCTGGCGGCATGGGGGGTATTTATTAAGTTGAACAAAAGCGCTGAGGAACTTGAGCCCGAGCAAATGGAGAAAACCAAAGAGGAAGATGAAAAGCTGGAGCAATGAGCTTAGGTAATCCTGCCAGTAACCTCAGGATGGCTGACCGGCTCTCGGCGTGGTTTACCTGATCCCGTTCCCATGAACCTGAGGGAACGCTGTTTATGTTGCATTAACTACTGCCGGGGAGGATGGAAGTCCGTTGCAGAAGCGATCGCGATAAAACAGGCCGATAACCGTGATGATACCTTGCTTTGTTTATAGTTATTGTTCTGCGCTTAATCCATGCAGTTTGCATCCTTTACATTATTTAATCTAACCAGGTGATCAGGATACTACGACTCTCGCTCACTTTTACGTTGCTGTTAATTTCGTGTGTGGGCGCGACCGCTCAGCGGAAGTTTGCACATCCGGGGATCTTGTTTTCAAAAGCTGACCTGTCGCATATTGCACGGGTTGCAAAACGGAAAACAATGCCGGCATACGGCTCGTATGAATTGTTGAAAGCGCATCCGGGTGCGCTGTCAACATACACGATGAATGGCCCGTTCGGGGTAATTTCACGTGACGGTGAATACGGTTATACGAAGTCAAAAATGGAAGCAGATTTCAGCGCGGCTTACTTAAACACATTGATGTGGATAGCAACAAAAGATAGGGCACATGCAGAGAAGTCTCTCGAAATATTGGAAGCATATGCAGACAGCTTACGTTTAATTCCGGCAACAAATGATGCTCCATTGCTGGCTGGCCTGGAGGGAACAAAAATCGTAAATGCCTTAGAGATCCTGAGGTATACTTATAAAGCTATTACCGCCGGCCAACTGGAAAAGATCACGCGTATGATCACCGGTATTTTCCTGCCCGTCTGCGAAAAGTTCTATGCGCGCCCAGCATATACCAACGGTAATTGGGGAAGCATCGTTACCCGGATGTACATGTCTTCGGCAATATTGCTCAATAACGAAGCAATGTATAATAAGGCAGTCGACTTTTACTACAACGGCAACGACAATGGAACCATACGCAATTACATCAGCGGTCGTACGGGGCAGGTACAGGAGAGTGGTCGCGACCAGGGACATTCACAGCTGGGTTTAGGTGCTTTGGCGTCGATATGTGAAATTGCGTATAACCAGGGCGACGACCTGTTCAGCGCACTCAACAACCGGCTGTTGAAAGGCTTCGAATATGTAGCCAAATACAACCTCGGGAATAACGAGGTTCCCTTTTTTACGTGGAAAGACATTACCGGTAAGTATTCGTACTGGACGGTCATATCCCCGGTTGGTCGTGGCCGTTTCATACCCATCTACGAGATGGTGTACAACCATTATGTTGTGCGAAAGAAATTGGTCATGCCCTACACTAAACAGGTAATCGAAAAAATCCGCCCCGAAGGATTCGATCGTGATCAGCCTGCCTTTGGCACGCTGCTGTTTAAAGGAACGGGAAGGTGAGGCCGGTTTAGCTGACCGGTTCAGCAAACCTGAGCCCTAATAATCCTCCATACCCAATTGTCAACACCTTTACCCATTCACCGAACCGGTCAACTGATCAACTCTTCCACAATACTCATAGCAATATCTTTTTGGAGGTCAGCGTTGATCCGTGTTTATTTATGGTTGCGACGCTTATCCCCATCTTTCCAATTTAACTTTCAAACAACGACCGAAGTCGACGCTTCATACAAAGTTGATATATGCTGACAGCTTTATGCAACTGCTGTCAATGCTTCTACGTCACTTTGATACATCCTTTACCGCCACTTGCTGCAAGGCAGCGCTAAACAACCGCTATCCCCTATGCTCAGTATTGAAAGGAATGTGCATGATAGTGAATTACAGGAGGTGAATAACCAGGCGCATGTTCGCTGTTGCCAACCCGGCAACGCTTTGTGGTACAGCCGATCGATCGCCCAGGTTTGCCTGAACCCGTTAACCATGGAACCCATTCCCGCAATGGACATTAATCGTACTAACTATGTTGACTAGTGAAAGAAGTGTCGAACGCTGCCCTGCTTTCCGGGGGCTGTTGTTTTTACTTGCAGGATTATGTTTTTACATTCTTCCTTCGGAAATTCTTGCGCAGCCAATGAAGGGCAGCGTTGTTCTGCTCGACATTAAGCGTGATAAGGTATTAATGGAACTTCAACTTCCATTATCGCAACTTGCGGCTGCATCCGGCAATCAGGTGATTGAAGACCCTGACTCGCTTTTGAAGAAATCAGGAGATGCTATGAGTTTATACCTGGTTAAGCATATCAGGCCGGAAACCGACGGCACTGACTGGTCCGTTGAAGTTCAAACCCTAACTATCCGGGAAACCGTGCAGAGCAGCAAAGGTGTTTACCATGAGCTCACTGCTGCTGTAATACTTGCTCCTCCGGCAGGCGGCAGCACCCGGAGGTTCAGATTGAATTACGACGTCATCATTCACAGGGATGAGATACACGCTGCGCTTTTTTATGTTCGCCAGGACTGGGACGGAGGGCTGGTGAACCACGAACCAGTACTGGCAGGAATGATTATCGCTGAAAAGCCGCGGTATATTGACGTGGAGCTTGATGGCAGCAAATGGAAGGGATTCAAGGCCATGGTGCTGATTGGTATCCGTCATCTCGCCACAA
>JASLBT010000273.1 GCA_030146445.1 Segetibacter sp.
GGGGAGACGAACGACAGAACAGTAAAAGGGAAAAGCAATATCGTTTGGAGCCTTAAAGACGTTGACTTTGAGATATCACAGGGAGATGCGGTAGGTATCATTGGCCGCAATGGAGCCGGTAAAAGCACCTTATTAAAAGTACTTAGCAGGGTAACCAGCCCAACCACCGGTAACATAAAAGTAAAGGGAAGGATAGCCAGCTTGCTTGAAGTTGGTACAGGGTTTCACCCGGAGCTTACCGGCCGTGAGAACATCTTTTTAAATGGGGCGATCCTTGGCATGCGCAAACGGGAAATTGCCACCAAGTTTGATGAGATCGTCGATTTTGCAGGTGTAGAACGATATATTGATACACCGGTTAAGCGTTATTCTTCGGGCATGTATGTTCGCCTTGCCTTCGCAGTTGCCGCACACCTCGATTCGGAAATTTTGGTTGTAGACGAAGTTCTGGCTGTTGGTGACGCCGACTTTCAACAAAAGTGTCTTGGTAAAATGGGCGAGGTGAGTAAAGGGGAAGGAAGAACGATTTTGTTCGTTAGTCATAACATGAACTCGATCTCCACATTATGCCGAACAGCAATTTTGTTAAGCAACGGAAAAATTCAGGGCATGGGTGGCTCAGATGCCATCGTCTCGCAATACTTGTCGAGTGAACTCGCAATAAACTATCTCTGGCGAGGAACAATAAGAAGCTCCTTTTTTACGCTGACACAAATGGCTCTTGTTAATGCAAATCTTAAACCTGTTGAAACAGGTACCATCAAAAACAATGAACGTGCAGGCATAATGCTCGATTTTGAGCTTGAGCAGTTGAACAGATCTTTGTGTGTAGGTATAGCCGTTTTTTCCGCCAATGACGATCTTTTGTTCTGGTCCTATCAAACCGATATGCCACAGGAAAACTGGCTTGAATTTGAAACGGGTAAAAACAAGATGGTGATCTGGTTACCTGAAAGGTTTTTAAATGAAGGGGAATATACCGTTAAGGCAATGGTGAGTCTGCATTTTATTTCCTGGCTTATAGATCCCGTACCAACAGCTGCCGCAATCAGGTTCAGTATCCGGGGTGGACTGAGCGACTCTATCATCTGGAATGACAAACGCCCCGGTTTGCTCGCCCCCGTTTTGCATTACCAAAAAATCAATGGTTGATGTTAAAAGAACTAAACACCAAGGTAAACTATCGCCTGCGCCGGTATAAGTCAGCGATAACGATGCGGTTTACAAGGATGCGGCTTTACAGCCAGTTTAAGGACCAGTACAGAAAGTTTTCGGCAATGGATAATACCGGGCGTTTCACGATAAATTGGTCGGATCGCCAGCCGTGTTTATTCGATGCTACAGTTACAACCCCTTTCGAGCCCCACTATCTATATCATCCTGCGTGGGCGGCAAGGATTCTTGCCCAAACGAGGCCTGAGAAACACGTCGACATTTCTTCTATCGTAAACTTCAATGCGGTTGCATCTGCTTTTATTCCTATCGAATTTTATGATTACCGGCCAGCGGAGATCAACCTCGATAACCTGAAAACGGGTGCGCTTGATCTTACAAATATTGCGTTGGAAACGAATAGCATCAATTCTTTATCCTGTATGCACACCGTTGAGCATATCGGCCTCGGCAGGTATGGCGATCCTTTGGATCCGATTGGCGACATTAAGGCCTTTAAAGAGTTGAACCGGGTTACGGCAATAGGGGGAAACCTGCTGATCGTTGTTCCCGTCGGTAAGGCGCGAATTCAATTTAATGCGCATAGAATATACGAGCCCCGGCAAGTGCTTTCGTATTTTACCAATTTTGAGTTGATCGACTTCTCGATCGTGCTCGACGACGCATCGTACCACAAAAACGCTTCATTGGAAATGGCCGCGGATCAAAATTGGAGTTGCGGTTGTTTTTGGTTAAAAAAGGTGAGTTAATATGATCGGTGTTAAGCTTAACGGGCGATTAGGAAATCAATTATTTCAGTACGCTTTCGCCTATAGCGTATCAAGAAAACTTAATACGCAATTTTATTTAGACACCCGGGAACAGATCCTGATCGACCGGTACTTCGATGTGCCCATGCCACTATTTAACCGGTTGATCAGATTGTTGCATTTCAGGGGCGGACATAAGGTGAGAATAGCGATTCTCAAGGCATTTCAAAAAAGATTTACGACGGTAACGTTTCCAGACGCCGGCAAAACCGGTGAGCTTATAGCGCAGGTTAAGAACAATACCTTCTACGAAGGTTTTTTTCAATCAAGAACATTCTTTCAGGAGTACGAAAACGAAATCATTCCCCTGTTCCAGATTAAAAGAAAGTTCAGGATCAACCCGGTTGAATATTTCGAGCCTGGTTATGCTTCAATTGTTGTACATGTCAGAAGAACCGATTACCTGAACAATATGTTCAAAGAGTTGAATACAACCAATGTTGCCTTATCAAAAGAGTACTTCTATAAAGCACTTGACTATCTGACTTCTTCAATTGATACCAGGTACAAAATATATGTGATCAGCGACGACATAGAGATGGTGAAAAAGGAGTTTGCAGATGTGTCACACGAAGTCAACTACATGCAAAATGCATTTGTCGTCGATCTGCAGTTGATCATGAACGCCGATTACCTAATTATATCCAACAGCTCGTTTTCATGGTGGGGGGCTTTCTTAAACAGCAAAGTAAAGCAGGTAGTTGCACCTAAATATTGGTGCGGAGTTCACTTCCAGAGAGTTCATCCCAGCGGAATCGCTGAACGCCTTCAATGGAGGTGGATATAAGCAATGGCTCCATTTACGCCATGCTCCCTCATCAGGAATGAAGTACGGCGTACAGCACAGTGTTCTTATCTCATCAATCAAACCAGCTGCACAAATTGCAAACAGAAAGTTGGTGTTAGCTCGACATGGTTTCCCTGGCAAACACCTCATCCAGGTTGCTAAGTGCTGCTGTGAAGCCTTCTTCAAACCCCATCTCCAAAATTTTTTCCAAATCGTGCTCGCTGGTAAAAGTGATCTCTACCTCCACTTTTGTTCCCGCGCTGGTTGGATAAAATGAGTTCGTCCAGTGCATTCCTGGCATGTCGTCGTTTTTATTCCCGTTCTCGTCACAAAAAAAGTCATAAGCAGTGAATCTCTTTTGGGGAATAATCGTTCCATAGTCTG
>JASLBT010000319.1 GCA_030146445.1 Segetibacter sp.
CCTTCCTGGTAGCCGTATTTTTAGCAGGTGTGATCCAATTATTGCTTGGGTATCTGAAGGCGGGCAGCATTGCCAACTACTTCCCCAGCAGTGTGATTAAAGGCATGCTTACCGCAATCGGTATTATCATTATTTTGAAACAATTACCTCATGCCGTTGGATACGACGCCGACGCCGAGGGCAACCTGAGCTTTTCCCAATCGGATGGCAACAATACATTTTCCATTCTGCCACATCTACTGGAACGCGTGCATATTGGCGTAACCATTATTACAGTAGTAGCCATAGCCCTGCTGATTATTTGGGAAAAGCCTTTTATGCGTCGATTCAGAATTGTTCCGGGAGCGCTGGCAGCTGTGATAGTTAGTATATTTCTTAATTCTCTCTATGCAGCGTTTTTCCCGGCGATAGCTGTTGGAAACGAACATTTGGTAAAGGTGCCTGTAGCGAATAATGTAACAGATTTTGTTGGATTATTTACGTTCCCTGATTTTGGGGCCTTATGGAATAGAGATGTTCTTATAACCGCCTTTACTATAGCTGCAGTTGCTTCCATTGAAACCCTACTATGTATAGAAGCCGTTGATAAGATGGACCCCCAAGGCAGGCTGACCAACCAAAACAGGGAGCTAAAGGCACAAGGCGTGGGTAACATGGTATCCGGGCTTTTAGGTGGATTACCGATTACTTCTGTTATTGTACGGTCAACAGCCAACCTGAATGCAGGCGCGAGAACCAAGGCTTCAACTATCATGCACGGCATCTTAATTCTGATTTGCTGCATGTTTATTCCCGGGATCTTAAATATGATTCCCTTAGGTGCGTTAGCTGCTATTTTATTGTTGACCGGTTATAAGCTCGCCCGCATTTCCATATTCAAGGAAATGTTTATGAACGGAAAATATCAATGGGTTCCATTTATGGTTACCGTGGTCGCTGTCGTGTTTACGGATCTGTTAACCGGTGTATGCCTGGGCCTGGTTACAAGTATGGTTGCGATTCTTTATGTGAACATGAAAAATTCTTATTACTTCCATAAAGAGAGGCATCACGAAGGAGAAGTTATTAAAATTCATTTATCAGAAGAGGTATCGTTCCTGAACAAGGCCAGCATCAAACTTACCTTGGATCATCTTCCGCAACACAGTACCGTGGTAATCGATGCGTCTAAAACCAGGTATATAGATTTTGATGTGTTGGAGCTGATAAAGGAGTTCAAGAATATCAAAGCTCCCGAGAAACATATCCATTGCATATTAATGGGCTTTAGAGAAAGCTATAAAATCGAAAATACGAGTAATGTGGTTTCGGAGCAGCCAGGTTATAGCACCACAAACAGTAAAGAAGTATCAAACCGGCAAGAAAGATTTGTCAATATCTAAAGTTTAAAAAAAACATGTATGAGAACGCTGACAAAAGAACTGCAACAAACCATCACCCCTCAGCAGGCGCTTGATATATTAAAAGAAGGCAATCAACGGTTTTTAAGAAACCTCAAAGTAAACCGCAACCTGCTGGAGCAAGTGAACGAGACACGAGATGGACAATGGCCCTTTGCAATTATACTTAGCTGCATAGATAGTCGTACATCGGCCGAATTGATTTTCGACCAGGGACTGGGTGATATTTTCAGTGTTCGCATCGCGGGAAATGTGATCAATGATGATATCCTGGGCAGCATGGAATTTGCCTGCAAAGTAGCGGGTTCTAAACTGATACTGGTGTTAGGTCACACCAATTGCGGCGCAATAAAAGGTGCGTGCGACAGAGCGGAGATCGGTCACTTGTCTACGCTGCTTTCGAAAATACATCCGGCCATAGACCAGGAGAGGACCACACAAGATAACAGGACTTCCAAAAATCCGGGTTTTGTTCAGAATGTGGCTGATATAAATGTAAAAAGAAGTGTCCGGGAAATATTACAAAGGAGTCCCATACTGCGACAAATGGTGGACGACGGGGAGATAGGTATATGCGGTGGCATGTATGATGTAGCGTCCGGCAAAGTCAACTTTTATGATGACACAGTCACTATTAAGAAGAGACTGGAAACTAATATGGTAAGTGGTGCGGTGTAACGGTTTGTTATCTCGCATTTCCGTTTACCTGAATAGATATACGGCGGGTGGCGTCGGCGGTCGCCGATAGCGAAGGTTATTGTCACTTCTCAGATTAAGGTGACCAGTGGTCGCATACTTCCTGAGTGAAATGGGGGCTTATAGTATCCCGCGAATAAAGAAGCCAGCAACTTCAAGTGTTTTGCTGGCTTTTTTTACCTGAGGGGCTGTCTGATCGAGTAACACCTCAGGATTATTCCTCATCCCTTCTAATTGGCTTTAGTCAAATCCTTGCGCACTTTCCTGCTTAAAGAAGGAAAAGAGTAATAACCAGATTTCCTGTGAGTTTTAGCACGAGAAAAGCTGACAAGCTACCACTCGTGGTTCCCGCTCGTGCAAGTCGCTATTATGGCCAGCAACCTAACTGCTAAATAAAACAGCTATTTTCAGTTCACGTATGAGTAAATAATCTATTGACCCTGGTGCATCATCGTGTGGTCTGTTGTCGCCTTCAGCTGTTTTCTGCACCGACTTATCATCTTTTACTAACTTACGATAAGAATCACTGACCAACAGCACGTAAGATGAAATTCATCAAACCAACTTACGACGACATCATGAAAAAACTGATCGTTATTCTCTGCTATTTCCTACTTACAGGAATAAGCACCACGAGTCGGGCACAGAACGTTACCTTCCATAATGCCGTTAAGCAACGGGTGATTGTGCT
>JASLBT010000343.1 GCA_030146445.1 Segetibacter sp.
CTTCCTCCTGCTGAGCAACTGTTTGACTCAAGCGAGCCTGAGAATTATGCAGCGTCAGCCGCAATTTGCAAAGCCTTGCTGGCAGCGAAACCTCAACTCGATTTTTCTGACAGTGCGAACGGGGTAAAGGTGGTTTGCCAGGCCATAAGCAGAAAAGCAAACCATGCCTGGTTTACCCTGAAAATCCGGAACTCCCGTGCTGATGAGTTTATCAGCGGCCCGCTTTTGCTTACCCGGGTGAAAAAGGACAAAACGATCATCCACCACAAGGCCACATATATTTCGGCTTTCCCCATTGTGCTACCAGGCAAAGAGTTTACGATCATTTACCAGACGAAGAATTTTGTGCCCGACAAAACGGATGTGCTGTCGCTGCAACTGTCCGACAGGTTAAAGACACAAAAGTTTTTGATCAATATTCCGGCAGCAACATACGAGATGGAACTGGCTAAAAAGGAATAGTCGTAATCCACTTTGTTTATTGAAGGATGTAAATGGTTGCACAAACACCGGGTGCCCGGTTCAAGCTTATCTGCAATCAGTGTCATTTATTAAGTGCATTTTGCCCTGGCGACTGCAGGAATTTTTTTGGTCATCGTTGTAGCCGTTCAAACCGGTTGATGGGTGACTCCCCGTCCGAAGGGCATAAGGCGGCCGCAGATGGTCCGCAAAATTCTGTTCACCAGGTATTGTCCTGAAGGCATAGCTAACCACATTGTATGCGTTATACCAATTAAACGAGTGCAGGTTTATATGTTTGGCAGAAGATACCACACCAATAGAATACTTCCGAAAACGATACTTATGGTAACCAAAGCGGATAGCCATTTTGAGGGAAAGAATTCATTTTTAAGGAGCTGTTTTTCAATATGGCGATACCGCATGTACGACAATAAGGCCATTACTGCGCCGAGCGCCACCATAAACACCCCGATCTCTCCGGAATAACCCTTGCCACTCACGACAACTTTCTCGCCGAGGGCGAAGCCAACTTGCCTGATGAAAACGGCGAACTTAACAATTACAAAACCAAATCCCATTAAAGCAATACTCGTACGTACCCAGGCAAGAAAAGTTCGTTCGTTTGCCAGGTGGTCAGCCGGGCCGGCAGGTTTGTTGTTTTTGAAGTTCTCTGGTGCTTCCATAAGTTTTTAGCTAAGCCTGCAAACATAGTACCTGCTTAACCCGGCCTTAGATAAGACACTCGTTCTAATAGGGTCGAATTCATGCATGAAATTTTTAGCGCCCGATCGGTCGTGCACTATTTGGTTATCGATAATGCTTAAGCAATTGTTCGTATGTCCAGATGTTACCTTTTAAAAAAAAGCTGTAGGTATCGTTCCATTCTTTACTGGTTCCAAATCCAACCATGGTTGAGACAATGTGCGTTTGGTTTTCCGCAGTCTTTCTGAATTGAATAAGTTCCTGGAGATTGTCGTCAGTGTTTCTAACAGCAGGAGGAAAATAGTTGTTCAAATTCACTTTGAGCGTGATCAGTTCCTGGTCGATGAAGTTTAAAATGTTGAGTTTTATAGAACTGCTGTCGGATAAACTTTTCGTCGTATCATAATTCGTCAGGATATAGCCACCCGTTTTCAGTTCCATGTGTACCATAGGCGCGATCCACTTCTTTAGCTTGTCGTTTTTCGTAAAGAGCTCCCATGTTGATTTTACATCCAGCGGAAGTACGAACTCAAGGCGAAGTAGCCTTTCGCCAGCCTGGTTTGTAAAGGAGGTATTCTTTATCTGTTGGCATAGTGCAACCTGCGCTGTAAGTAGCAACGAAAACACAAGGAATGTTTTCATGTTTAAAGGTTTTATGTTGTTGTGCGGGAAATTATTCGCAAAGAATGTAAGATCATGTGTTTTTACCACATACGGAAGTTAAAGGGACGAAAGTTGCCTCATGTGGCAGAATCCCTTAGTTCGATAGTGTGCAACCAAGTGATATCGTCATTCGACTACTGCTTCCAGCGGCCAAAAAGTCCTTTGCGCCTGATAGCTACGTTGAGTACAAGAACACAGCGATTTCTTTGATCATCCCGTGCCGCCTTCACCGACTCTATTCGGTACTTCTTGTGCCGGATTCTTTTGCATAATTCATCAAACGTGATAAAGTCAGTAGCATTATTTACCAGTACATGGGTCTGTGATCCATTGCACAAAAGATCAGCAAAATCCTCGACGGTTTTAGAGCCATCCACCACGTTTTCGAGGCTTCTTTTGAGATAACCATCGGGTACTTCTACGAACTGGTGTTTGACAGTGTTTGTTTCTGGTTTCGCCATCGAGTCTGGCGCTGATGTTACCGCCGAAGACTGCTGAACATCTGCCTTTGCCGGAGAAGATGGTTCAAAAGCAAGTTTTCTTTGCGCCGGCTTTAAGGCTGGCAGCCGTTTTGGAGTTCCTGCAAGAACATAAATTGTTTTAAAAAAAGTTTGCTGGCGATTCTTATTTAGTTTCAGCTGAATTGTATAAGTGCCCGGAAGGGGAAAAGTAAAGGAGGCGATTTTACCTGATTGGGTATAGAATTCGTTCCTGTTTAGCACCGTCCATTCATAGAAGCTGGCTGTTTGAGTACTGATGAACACGGCTGCTTTACCTGCAGTTGCAGAGGGATCTGATGTTATAGCCCCCTCAATGTTCGGGTACTCAGCAAGTGCTTCGGAAATCACATCCCTCTTCCTGATCGTTATCGCTACACTTTCACGGCATCCGCCATTAAGGTCTGCAACCACATTAAAACGGCCGGGCTGTGAATAGGTATGAGATACAACAGACATTCCCAGGCCTGATGTGGTGCCGTCGCCGAAGTTCCAGGTAATCTTTTCATCGCTACCCGCAGCAGTAAACCGTATGGTTTCGCCGCAGTACAATTGCCCATCCTTCCCGTTGATCGTTCGTGTCTGAATAACCACGTTCCTGCATTGTTTACCGGCCAGAACCTTGTAGCCTACCAGCCCGGCAGACGACAACACCAGTGAAATCATTGTAACCCAAACACGTAAGTCCAGGGCGCCAAACCTGCCCGTGTTGATGTGCGAATATTTGAGATGCCCCGGCATACTTATCGTGATTGTATTTGGTTAGTAAGCAGGATCTGGCAGGACTGCAAATCATTATTCGCCATCTGAAGCCGGGTATGCAGATCGGCATTTTCTTTCTGGAGGTTGCCAAAAGCAACGTCCTTTCCACTTACATCCCTCAATTGTTTCTTTGCATTCTGGAGGTCGTAGCAATTCTCAATAACAGTTGAGTACAACGCTTTTAATTCTATTGTTGAATCATTTCGTATTATCGACTTCATTACCTTAAGGTTTTCTTCGATGTCGCCATCGATTAATGCAGCTTGTACTCCGGCAAGGTTTACGCTATCTAACAACCTGATGGTACGGTCCATCCGTTCAAGGAAAAGGATGGTCGTATTCTTCTGTTGATCGATTGCTGCCATTTCCTGCCTGAGTTGTTCGTTTTCTTTAAAAGGCACCTGAATGCTGGAGAAAATACAGGCAGAAATCACGGCTATGGTAAATGAAAAGAGAATGAGAAAATGGACGAAAGCCTTGTTTCTTTCACGTTGGTTTTGTGGTTTCATAAATTTAGGAGTTGTAATTACATCTGGCGATTTCACTCGATCGCCTGGCAGGTTCACCCGTAATCGATGTGTGTTTGACAGCCCTGCCAGGCGGCTTTATCGAGGCATTTGTAACCGGGCTGATGGAGGCACAGCAGTTAGCAGGCAAACAGAAGATCCCGGGTCAAGCAAGGGCGAATACCCCAGAGTCGCTAACCAAAGAACCTTCTTCTCGGAACCTGTTCTTCCACCTTAATAAATGTTTCCACCGCCTTTTTCCTCTTCCCGATAAACTCGAGTTCGGTAAGGGTTTCAAAAAGCCCGGTTATTACTTTCATAAAAGGATTGATGATGTGGATAGCTTCGATGATGTTGTTATTATCGTATCTCAGCGTAACCAATTCATTGATCCTACTTTCCATTTCGCCGGGGTTGCATTTGTTCCACTCGCTGAAATAGTTCATCAGATCTTCCTTTCCCGAGCTGACCCTGGTATCGATCGTGTTTTTAATAATTCTTGCAAGGGCCGCAACGGTGGCGAAGAGCGCTGCCGGCGATTCATGCAGCGAGGTCCAGCGCAAGTCGTTGAGTGTTTTGCCGGCAAACGGCAAAAGCTGATCGCAAAGACTCATAACCATCTTAGCAATCTCATTATCCTGGTTCATGCGATGAATATTCTGCAGAATGTTGAGGCAGCAAACTTCCAGTGTTGCGTAAAATTGATCGATGTCGGCAAGTATCGCTACAAGTTCGGGGTGAGCGGAAATTGCAAGAGATGGAGGAATATATTCCTGAATTCGTACGTTGTTCGCATCTGCGATTATCTTGCCAACAGGTAATGCGAAGGGATGGTTTGCAAATTGCCTGTATTCGTTCGAGTTCACCATTTGAATTGAATAACCGGGGGCTACATACGGCATCCTCGGTGGAAAATCGGCGGGGTCGGGGTCTCCGTAGGGTATTCTTTGGAAGGGGTTGGTTACAACAAAAAACCAGTAATTCATTTGGCCTGCCGCTGTCGGTAGTTGGAATGACCACGTGGGTGAGCCATCCGGTTGCGAATGGTTGTGGAATGCTGGTATCACAATACGTGCTCCGCCGCGCGTTACTGCATCAATCGTCAAAACCGTTACCCGAACAAGGCGTTGACCATCGGCTGAAATGCGCACATCGAAATTTTCATTTAAGCCGTCGGCCGATGGAAGTAGACCGTACCTGATCGGGGAGAGGTGCAGGCTGGCGACATCGTGCAACTGGCACTGTACAGCCCTTTCCTGGTCAATAAAATGATCCTTACTGATCTTCATTCCATCCACCCAGTTTACCGGAAAATGCCTGACCTGTTCTCGCATAAATAGTCGGGGTTAGATTCTTTCGCAAATAATCACCGCATTTTCTTTGATACCATTTTCCGCAAGGGAGAGACCGGGGTCAAGGACTTTATAGCCACCAGGCCATTTTCTTTTCAAGCGGAACCACCAGTTATATGGCTCATGCTGAGCATCAGCGTACACAATCGGCGCCTGGTGGTGTAATTCGTTATAATCATTTATAAAGTAGTAGTACAAGTCGCCGAGCGGCATTTTTGCGGGCCCTTTAGCACGAAAATGCGTGTTATTGTCGCCGACAACATTTCGCGTCAATTGAAAACCTACAACGAGCAATGCATTTGTTAAATGCCCGGGAGCCAATTCTTGTTGTTGGTTTACCGGATAGTTCCAGGTAGTATAACAAGGTAGCGGAATAGCGTATGCAGCTTCAAAGGTCTGGAGCAGCAGAACCGGCACAAAAAACATGAGGGCACTCATTAACAACGGGTAAAAGAGAAAATTTTTGTCGACCAGCAAATATTGTATTGTCGAAAAAACAGCAAGGGTAAAAAGTAATACGGAAAGTAGGAATAGCAGCTCGGCTACAAATTCACGACGCCGCGATTTTAACCTGCCGGCATAATTTCGTCGCACAACGTAAACGTGTAGGACACCGAATAACAGAAACACGAGGCAGAGCATCCAAAAAGTAGTAAACAGGTGTTTGCTGACAAAGGTAGCCAGGCAGGCAACAAACGAGGCAACAGCCGAAACAAAAAATCCATATAAAAGCGGTTTTTTACCATTTGCAAAAAAATCACCAATAAAATGTTTTATGCAAATAAATATTACCGCACTTATTGAAATGAGGCTGCCGAGATATATCAAAAAAAATTTGATCGCCATTTCACAATTACTTAGGTCAACAGGTAAATAATTATCACGGAGGTGGCAAGTCTTACATTGCTATACCATTATTAGCAACGCTAATATTGATACTTTCGATAGCGAAGTGTACTACGATTATAATATTATGATATGCTGAAGATTATATTGCGGAGTTTATTTTTGTTTATATGCGGCTTTCCACTCTTCACCATCATCGCCTTTATAACCGTCTAGTGACACGATAAAGCTTTTTGCCGGGAAAAAAGGCGTAATATGAATATCGAGAAAAATGTGATCTTTCTGGTTGTCATCTTTTTCGAACCGTACAATCTGGAATTTGTCAATTAGTTTGTCGGGCCCCTGGATGCCGTCTAAAAATTTGACGATCTGTGAGCGAAGGTTAACTTCCATCTTTGTATTCCAGAGTTCAAATGCACGCCTGTTTAGAAAGTCCGATACCACCTTTGCAATAAAGTCGAAAACCCTGACTACCGAATATGTTTGCATGCCGAGGTTATCGCCGGTAAACAGGGTTTTGGCACTAAATGGCATAACCTTGCCCCATTCGCTGACAAATGGTATAAGTCCCACGTTTTCTAATTCGGAAATCTCTGCTTTCTTTTGGTCAAACCTGACCGTATCGGCTTCGTTGATTGTGCCATACGTTTTGCCTGCAACTGGCTGCGATAATTTTGTGCTATAGAGTTTGCCGGCAAGTGCGGCAGAACCCGGAACATAAATATCATCTTCTTCGCCGAGTTGTTCGTTTTTACCCCGTGCAATGATGTAATTGCACGTCATCATCACGTTGGCTTTGTGTGGTTCTGAACCGGTATGATTGGCATCGCTAAACATATCAAGTACATCCTCCGGCGTCTCAATGTTGGCGAAGTCTGTAACCAGCATTACTTTGTTCTGGTGAGCGATCTTTGCCCATTTATTGAGTACCATTTCGTTTTTTAGGTAGCCCGGAATGACCAGTAACGAATAGTTTTGACGAAGGTCGAGCCGGTCATATTTTTGCTTTAGTTCCTGCTCGATAAAGGCAATAAATCGTGGTTCATCTAAATCAGTAAGTTGATCAATGGAAGCATTTACCAATGCAACATTTGCAACTTTGGACTGGTCGGTATTTTTATAAAACAACTGCACGGAACGGTAAGCCGCTTCAAGTTCCCTTGTCCGTTCAAGGATCGCTCTAAGATTACTTTTTATAAGGCTATTTCCTGCTTCGGTTCTTTCAATGCATTCATCTACCATCTCCGCAACGCCATTATTTTCTTCCAGTACTTTTAGCCAAAGTTTTATCCGTTTTTTCAGGTCCTCTCGTTGGTCTGATTTTGTATGATCAGTTAAGAAAATATTTCTTCTGGCTTTCCGAACAGGGTTAAGATTGTCTACACCTTCGATAATAGACTCTAGCAAGTCGAATCCACCTGCTTTTACCAGCGTGTTTAATGATGTTTCGAGTGAATCCCCCGGCTTAGCTTCCACAGGAATATTCACGCGGTAATTAAGTGCCGCAGCACTTTGAATCTCCTCGGTCATAATGTAACTTTTAACTGCTTGAATATTGGTGATGTTTATTGATTTTCCTCTAACTCGGCAATGAGCGATTTTAGCGAATTGATCAGGGCATTTTTAGTTGCCGGGTTCTCAATAACATTCTTCAGTGATTTGTTTGATCCCAGCTGTTTCCTGATTTTAAAGTAGGCTTCATTTTGAAGGTTTGCATCACGTAAAGATGGGCTCTTAGCGATCAACTGGTTTACATCAAAATCGCCCATGGAAGCAAATGCGTAATGTTCGTGTATGGTAGCCCCATCTTCAGTTAACAGTTCAACATCACAGCCTGGATTGAAGTAATCAAAAACTTCTTCAACCGTGTGCAGGTCTTCAACGAGTACGGGTTTTACCGGTTCCTCGTCGGTGAGTTTTTGAACAAACAAAGTTTTATTAGGGGTTATTTCGATGAAGCCTTCACCGACAGGATCGGGTGCAAGGATGGTTGTGGCAATACCATGTTTTGATTGTGGCATACGCAAACTTTGGATGATAAAAAGAGAGGATTCCTGATGCAGCAAAATCAATTAAACATAAAAATTATCTCTTGCATTTCCTAGTAATTTCAATTGGAACTTAGATTTAATTTCTTAATGATCTTGCAGGATATTTATCAATATAATAATTAAAACAGGGATGTAAAATAAAACCCTACTTTTTTTTATTTGTCCCATTTCGTAAAAGTTTACACCGTAATTGTTGCTTTAATGACGCCAATTATTTATTATGGTGGTCACGGTAGTGTAATTAGGAATAACGGTATTATTAAGGCAAACTGTGCAAACAACTGCACTTCGTACCAGGTCTTATGCAGCGGTTGCTAAGCGTCAAGTACATTCAGGATGGCTCGTATTTCAGTGTCGATGTAGCGCGGGAACAAACAGGCACAGAAAATCACCCGGGATTATCAGGATTGTACAATGTGTATTAATGTGGTTTAGTCAAGCTTTTTTTTGGACCCAACGGCAGTAGTTCTTTGGAACATCGTTGCCCGCCCGCTGCGCCAGTCGGACGGGCGTCGCACTCTTTTACCGCATACTTTCCTTCAGCGTTGTTATTCCGGAAAAGCCAAACCTCAACGACGTTGAACATTGAACGGCAACGTTCTTCTTGCAAGGCTGTGGCCCACGGCGTACTCACTGCTCAAAGAAAGCCAGGCTTCCGCCGACCCATTCTTTGTCTTTGTTGTAGCGTACCCCAATCATTTTGCCTTTGCTGAGCCTCGCCAGGTTCGAAGTTGCTATTGGGCGTGCTTCGCCTTTTTTCCAGAAATAAAAAATCCTTATTTCTGCTTTCGCCGGTAAGTCGGGCGTTGGAATTACTTCGGCATAGCGCACTTTTTTTTGGAGGATCCAGTTCTCGGGATCTTCCACTTTGTTGATGTCGTCGGCTGTAAGATCGATTACCACGCCCTGCCCCGCAAAGGAAAAGAGCGGCTTTAGTACATAGTTTTCGAGGTCGGAAGGAATTTCGGTAACCTCGTTAAGGAACCTGGTTTCAGGCACATAAGGATGTTTAATAAAAGGCAGTGTGTATTTGCTGATCCGGTAAAACCAGTTTGGGTGCGGAGCCCATTCTACGTCGAGCTCTTCGAGAAGCAGTTT
Organism: Segetibacter sp.; assembly: GCA_030146445.1. Classification (GTDB taxonomy): domain Bacteria; phylum Bacteroidota; class Bacteroidia; order Chitinophagales; family Chitinophagaceae; genus Segetibacter. Next base: position 8,940 of record JASLBT010000343.1, read on the forward strand.
GCCAACTTCCTGCACTTCCGCGGTTTGTTGTTGAAGGTCGTCGAATATGACGCGGTTGTAGATGCGTTTAACCGGGGTTTTTTCGCCATTTCTCAGGTAATACAGCTTAGTACCTTCCTTGATGAGGTCGGTAAGGCTAACGGGTTCTATGCCAAGGTACTTCCCTGTGCAATAGAAGTCAATACGGGTTTTTTGCTGGTGGGGGAAGATCTCCAGCAGGATAACATTTTCGGGAGAGTGATCACCAAGAATGATTTCGCCGAGCATCTGAAGATAACTTTCCTTATTGAGGCCATTCAGGTAAGCTGAATAACCTTCGGGAACCGGGAAATATCGTTCGGTTACTTCGATGTGGTGAACCTGGTACGCAAACATTGTAGGGAAGCCCTGCATTTCAATCAGCTGCGGTTCAAGTTCGCCGGCTTCGTTTTCGCAAACACCAAAATCGAAAGCAATAAAGTCGCTGTATTCATTTTCTCCCGGAACGAGCACTTCATCCGGTATGGCACGTTCGGTAAGTTTCTTGAATTCGGGCGCTGCTATAATGTCCACAATGCTCTCGCAGGCGGAGATCATTTTATCAGTGAAAGCCTTATCGCAAAAGATGGGTGTTTCGGCCAGGCGGAAGTCTATCGCCCCCGGGAAAAGTTGGTCCAGTTCCGCCAGGAAGGCCTGGTATTTCGCTGTAGTAAACCCGGTATTGAAGGCCGTTCTTATGGCTGGAACCATGGCTGTTAGTTTTAGTGCTTGTTCAAAAGTAAGACATGATATATTCCCGATCACCAGACTCCGTGGCTTATACCTCATTGTAGGGACAGCAATATTAGTCAAGTATAATTAAAGGCAGTAAAGTATAAACTTACCTGCTAAACTTGTTTACCAAAATATTCTGCAGCAGACAAGCCTTTGTCGCCGGGCGGCTATTTTGGACAAATCTTTCGAGAAAGTGCCCTGGCTTAGTGATGTTGTAAACGGGGGAGCCTTTTCATTGTATTCAAACACCCTCTGTTTCTTGGCTGTACTTACATTTTAGCTATTGTATATATTGTTGACGGCCC
>JASLBT010000411.1 GCA_030146445.1 Segetibacter sp.
GGGCCGTAAAAAAAACAAAAATGAAAAGCTTTACTTGTTGGGTTGCGGCGTATACCGCAGGTAAGGTTTTACCACCTTGACTCCTTTTGGAAACCTTTTCTCAGCATCTTCTGTGCTGATCGAGTTTACCACAATTACATCTTCCCCATCTTTCCAGTCAGCAGGCGTCGCCACGCTGTGTGTAGCGGTGAGTTGAAGACTATCAATAACCCTGAGTACTTCGAAGAAATTACGGCCGGTACTTGCAGGATAGGTGATCGTCAGTTTGATCTTTTTATCAGGTCCAATTAAGAAAAGAGAACGTACGGTGGTCGTTTCAGAAGCATTTGGATGGATCATTCCATACAGGTTAGCAATGCTTTTATCCTGATCGGCAATAATCGGAAACTCTACGTTCACATTTTGTGTTTCGTTGATGTCGTTAATCCAGCCATGATGCTTATCAATCGGGTCAACACTTAAAGCAAGGACTTTCACGTTACGCTTTGCAAATTCTCCCTGCAGCGCTGCCGTTTTGCCCAACTCCGTGGTACAAACAGGTGTATAGTCGGCAGGATGCGAGAACAGTACGCCCCAGCCGTCGCCAAGATATTCGTAAAAGTCAATCTCGCCAATAGAAGTGTTCGCCTTAAAATTCGGAGCAATATCTCCTAAACGTAAACTCATAAAGTAGTATTAAAGGTTTATAATCGCCGTGCGAAGATATTAATATCCTACTAGATAAGTAGAGTAATGAGTAATATAATTGTAAAAATTTCCCGTGACAGCTAAATTGTCCTTGCTTTCTTTAATAAGTTCTTGCCGAACTTATTTTTTACCTCGTCAATGGCTTTGTATAACTCCGTCTTCCGCTCTACATCTTCGAATAAGTTCGCCTGAACCGGATGATTGGTAAGCTCACTTAACCTAACACCAAGCAACCGCACCGGGGTTCCTTTTTTATACAACTTATTGAACAGGTCTTTTGCAAACCTGATCAATTCATCGTCCCTGAGCGTAAAGTCGATAGCCATTTGTTTTGAAACTGTCGTAAAATCGGGATAGCGGATCTTGACGGCGATACAGCCTGCCAGCTTTTCATCCTGGCGCAGTTCGTAAGCCACACGTTCAGTCATTCGTACCAACTCTGCCAGCAGAAACGATGGATCGCTGGTGTTCTCTTCAAAGGTGTTTTCGGTAGAAACAGACTTTGCTTCATGATAAGGAGATACCGGGCTCGAATGTTTTCCCTGCGATTTCAGCCAAAGTTCCGGGCCATAATTCCCAAGCAATCGACCGAGTTCATCCTGGCCACGTTCACTTACGTCACGGATCGTTCGTACGCCAATGCCAAGCAACGTTTGGAAGGTGTGATCACCAACGCCGGGAATTTTATCGACGGTTAAAGGTGCGAGAAAATCCTTTTCCGAACCGGGGGGCACTTGTAGGTAGCCATTGGGCTTTGCCTCGTTTGTGGCCATTTTCGCAACCATTTTGTTGCTGGCGAGTCCGAACGAAATGGGCAGGTTTGTTTTTGCGGTGATCTCCTCGCGAAGGCTGATCGTCCATTGATATGGATTGAAGTATTTGTCCATACCTGTCAGATCAATGTAAAACTCGTCGATAGACGCTTTCTCAAACAGTGGTGCCTTTGCCGCAATGATCCCGGTAACAATTTTTGAATACCGGCTGTAATCACCTCTACTCACATTAGTGACAATGGCGTGCGGGCATAGCTGCATTGCCTTTTTCATCGGCATGGCGCTGTGAATTCCATACTTGCGGGCTTCGTAACTACATGCTGCAACAACACCACGTTCGCTGTGACCACCAACCAGCACTGGTTTGCCTTTCAGGGAAGGATTATTCAGTACTTCAACAGAAACGAAAAAACTATCCAGGTCGAAGTGGGCAATATATCGTTGCGGGGTTTGCATGAACCACGAATTTACCTAATAGAATTTATTTTTTGTTTGTTAGCGTTTTAGGTATTTTGGTTTGCATACCAGACAAATGACCGCAGACGAACCACTTTACAAATTGCAAAAGCTGGTGTATTTTTTCCAGGAGTTATCAGCTGATGAATGGCATGAGTTTGCAGCTATCTGGCAGCCTCTGTCGGCAAAACGTAAGACAATACTGACTGCTGCGGGGGACACCGAAAAATACCTGTATTATGTTCTCGAAGGTGTACAAAGGGCATTTTACCTGAAAAACGAGGATAAAGAAGCTACGCTGGTTTTTTCGTATGCAGGTTCTTTCTCTGGTGTCGCAGACAGTTTCCTGTTGCAGCAGCCCTCAAAGTATTACCTTGAAACACTGACGCAAAGTTCATTTCTCCGGACGACGTTTACACAACTGAATGCACTAATGAATAAACATCAGCGTATTGAACGTTGCATACGGGTGGCAGTAAGCTATACACTCGCAGGGGTACTGGAGCGACAAATTGAGTTGCAGTGTTTCTCAGCAGAAGAAAAGTTCAGGGTTATGTTGAAACGGAGCCCGCATGTGCTAAACCTGATCCCGCATAAGTACCTGGCTTCTTACCTCGGGATAGATGCTACCACGTTCAGCAAACTGCTGGGGAGCGTAAAGCTTTAGTACCCGGCCATAATGCTTGCCTTTTTGCTGTTAGCGTCAACCTCATTTACTTAAACCCTTTGCGGAGGCCGATGATGTGCTTGCTGCATTGTTGTAAACTATCGCAGCACCAATAACCGGAACCTACTGCTGTCCACCAAAACATCAACCCTGGTACAGCTCCACAAAGCACGACGGATGAACGTATTGCGTCGCAACGATGTATCATCAGCGGTCTATTGCCGGGCACCAAAAAAAACTTCCTACAACAGCAGGTATGCGTCAGCTGATCCAACGCTTTGGCAGATCACTCCCGTCCAAACGCGTTCAACCGGCGTTGTACCCAAGCGCTCCCGGATGTAAACAGCGCAGGGCGTAGCGTATTACGTGGATTTGAAAATTCTGACTGCCCGACAAAAATCTTGGTGCAGGCCAAGATTTACCTTTAAAAACCGTTGCAGATTTGCGCTAAAATAAAAATTATGCAAGTTTATAATACATCAACCCTACTGGCTGATCTTTCAAAGCAAACCTCCGGGATACTAAACGATGTTGAAAACGTATGGAGCAAACTTCCCGTTGAAGCACTTCACCATTCACCCGGAGCCGGTAAATGGAACGCGCTGCAATGCATTGAGCACCTAAACAGCTACGGCCGCTATTACCTTCCTGAGATAGAAAAAGCAATTTCGGGGAAGCCGGCCGGTTCTACAACGCTGCCAACGGAATTCACCCCGGGATGGCTCGGCGACTACTTCACCAGGAGCATGCAACCGAAAGATAACGGAAAGCTGAAGAAAATGCAGGCGCCCAAAGGTCATCGACCCGGTTTAAACCTTGATACCGAAGCCGTGTTGAACGAATTTCGTGAACAGCAAACGCAGATGCTCAAGCTGTTGGCACTCGCCAAAAATATAGATCTTAATTCCGTTAAGGTTCCCATCTCCATTGCCCGTTTTATTAAACTTAAACTTGGCGATGTGTTTATGTTTATTCTTGCGCATAACCTGCGACACATTACACAAGGGCAGAAAGCCATTGCAGGCTTTTCAGGCACCAGGCAAATGCGGCGGGCCTAGTTGGCCGCCGAAGTCAGGAATTGGTATAGATCTCGAGCAGTCCGTCGGGTAATTGTACATGAACCTGCATCTTTTTTTTATCGATCTTGAGCAGGCTTTCGTCGTGGATGGGAATAAGCGCTTCAGTGTTGTTGATCATCACTTTGCACAATACCTGCATGGGCTGCTCTATAACTTCGGTCACCTCCCCGATCGGCTTACCTTCACTGATCATCGTATAACCAAGTAAGGAAATGGGTGAAGCTGAGCCGGCAAACTTATTGAAATCGGCTTTCAGCAGCCAGACCTCCTTCTGGATCATTCTGCGCGCGCTTTCTTTGCTGTTGAATCCTTCGATTTTCAGGTATACCTCGGTATGGTTCTTCAGCTTTGTACTTTCTACGAAGTACGGCAAAAAGCTGTCTTTCCGTTCTTCAATAAATATCGTTTCCAGTCCTTTCAGGTCTGTCTTCTTTCCAAGCGCATGTGTCAGCACAACTTCGCCTGACAGGCCGTACGTGGCAACAATCTTTCCAATACTGAAATAATCCTTCATGCCTGCATATATAAGCGGAATCTGCTTCCGGATAAATAAAACTAAAATAGTCCCCATAAACTGGAGACTATTTTAAATATGTTACTACAATTGATTAGGATGCAGTTGCTTCGCCTGCAGGAGGAGGTGCAGCAGTATTTCCTTTGTCAGTACGACGCACCATTGGCGGAGTGCGGCGATTACGTTGATTACGACGGTTTTCTTCTGTACGTTTGCGAACTTGCGCCTCGTGCTCAGTATGCCATACCTGGAACTTTTCCATTGCAGTAGCTTCATCGAAAAGACCAAGTCCTACTCCACGCAACAAGTGCTTCAGGAATAAAACTCCTTTGAAGGAAAGAATTCTACGAACAGTATCTGTCGGTTGTGCGCCTTTATGCAACCAATCCAACGCTTTCTGGCGGTCTAATTGCACTGTAGCAGGTACAGTTAATGGATTGTAAGTTCCAATCTTCTGGATGAACTTACCATCTCTGGGAGCACGGGCGTCAGCAACGACGATAAAATAAAATGGTCTTTTTTTGCTGCCGTGTCTCTGCAGTCTCATTTTTACGGGCATCTTAAATAAAAATTTAAATGCGGTTATTAAATCTGGTTTTTCGGAAGGCAAAAGTAAAGCATAAGGATCGAAATACCAAAGACATTTAAATACGAGTTTTGGCTCAGAATCATGGTAATTATCCCTTTGTTTAAGCCAAAGCATACCATTGGCAGAAATACCGTAACATCTGTGTGCGTGTAAGCTGCCCGGAACCGAATAAAAGCTTGTGTTTACAACCGGGTCGGCCATCGGTAGTTGAAAAGGGGCGTGGAAAATAACGGACTATCTTGCTTTCACGCGGATCAGTAGTAATTGCAAAAGTTCCCGGAGGTCGCAGCCCTGCCCTGGGAACATCTCTCGAGGTGCTTCCCCGTGTAAGTTTGTGATGTCAACTGAGATAGCTTAGAACAGTGAACCCGTGTATACTTTAGAACAAACCGCCACGATGGGGATGGAAAAAACCTTGGGCGAATATACAATTGAGGTATTTCTATACTATTTAAACCCTTTACTTTTACTTAAAATTCAACTACAGCATTTCTTATGACGTCGAAATTTAAATCCATTGTTGTTTTCTCAGTTGGAACGTTGTTCGGCATGTTCCTCATAACGCAGTGTGCGTTTAAAGATGATGACAAGCAGCCTGGCAATGCAAAATACCAGGCCCAGCCTTTACCGAAATTGTACCTGCCGGAAGTACCAAAACAAGCCAGCTTTGCGGGTGAAAATGTTCCGTTGGAACGTTGGGAAGTTCGGGAAGCATTCGACCGGGAACTTATTTACAACTACAATAATCCTGGTCATATCAGTTATATTCTCAAGCTCTCCAAAAGGTATTTTCCCTTAATCGAGGAAAGGCTCAAAGCCAATAACATCCCCGACGATTTTAAATACTTATGTGTTGCAGAAAGTAATCTTCAGAACCTGATTTCCAAAGTGGGTGCAACCGGGTTCTGGCAATTTATGAAAACGACGGCACCCGGTTACAATCTCCAAATCAGCCAGGATGTAGATGAACGTTACGAGGTACGTAAATCTACAGATGCCGCCTGCAAATACCTTAAGCAGGCTTATGACCGCTTTGGCAGCTGGACGGCTGCAGCAGCATCATACAACTGTGGTATGGGCGGCTATAACGCGCAGGCTACGTTTCAGCAATCGAAGTATTACTACGACTTACAATTACCGGAAGAAACCAACAAATACATTTTCCGTATCCTCAGCTTTAAAGAGCTGATGAGCAACGCAAAACAAATGGGCTATATGGTTACTGAAGAAAATGGCTACCGCTCAATTGAAACCA
>JASLBT010000448.1 GCA_030146445.1 Segetibacter sp.
CTGTGGAATTGCAACAAAACCTTTGACTTGCCAATCGCTGCAAAAACCTAATGACTTTTTTGGGTTCAAAATAGTATCGAAACACTCATAACGCTGAACTCATAACGCTTAACTCCGACTCTGTTTCCCATTCAACATCTATCATTCAACATTCAAAATAGTATCGAAACACTCTGAACTCATAGCGCTTAACTCCGACTCAGTCTTCCATTCAACATTTATCATACAACATTCAAAATAGTATCGAAACACTCTTAACTCCTAACTCATAACTGCATTACGGCTGCTCAGGTGATTGCAACTTTGCTGCTTCCTCCGGGTGAAGTTGGTCCTCCGGAATATCGTGGATCTTCTGCGCGGCGTCTTTATGCCGGTACATTTTCCACATTTGCACTAAGGCTGTAATCGAAAAGATCCCGCCGATCACCCAATTAAGGCTATTCTGGTTAGCACCTAACTCGGTTACTACCCATTTTCCGCCAAAAATAAAGAGGCTGTTACCCATTAAGGTACCCATACCGATCCCCCCGATATAAATGTTGTAAAAGTCATTACGGGGCAGCAGTATCTTTTTCGTAAACAGTACAGTACTCCAGCCAAACCAAAAGGGTATCTGAACCGGGTTTAAAGCACTCATCATCGCACCAAGGAAAAAGCGATGCATTGTGTTGGAGAGAATGACATTTTTTGCTTCACCATGTTGCTGAAGTGCTGCGGCAAAGGAAGAAACCGCCAGCGCGATCACTACAAGCAACGTAAACCATTCCAGCATTTTCAATATGCGCTCATGTTTCCGGATCTTATCTATCGCAACCAGCGAAATTCTTACATAAATCACCTCAACAAGCAGGCATCCTGCGATGAACCAAAGCGCAGGCCGGTAACCGTCTGAGATAGAAATTTGCATGGCAGCAATATTGAGTGTACCAAGCGGTAGGGTACCCAAAAAGCTCACCAGCATACCTGTAACAAAAAGGCGGATTATTTTCATACGTCTCTTGCTGCAATGTAATCGAATTACGACAGTTTAAAATGGACTTCGGGAAGCTGGCGCACATTAGTAGGTCCTGTCGATCTCGCGCATGCGCCCGAAAAAAGCAGCGGCATGCTTAAGGTGTCGCATACCTTGTTTGAACGACCAATAGGGTACTCCGCGGCGGTGATTGATCCTGCCGATGCGGTACATCTGCTCCCAATGCCAGGCTATTTCTTTCAAAGCGTCGAAGTAATTCATGCCACAATCGTAGATGTGATTTGGTTCTGCACCGGCGCCGTTGAATTCAATGAGCAATATATTTCGACCTTGCTTTAAATCTTCCATCGAAGTACTTTTAAGATCGTACCGGCCGTAATAAAATTCCCCCGCGGTATTGCTGATGCGATCGAACACGGCTGTGAGTCGATTGTCGATCTCCTTGTGTAAGTTTATAAACCGAGCACCACGGTTGTGGTTGCCCGTAAAGCTCAGCTGATACACCTCACCCGCCGGGATCACTTTGTCGAGATTGCCTGCATGCATATGCCGCATCTCATCTTCCCTGTAGCGCGCCTTCGGATGTTGTTGGATAAGCCCCAGCAGCGTTAACTGCCCATCCCCGGTAACCTGGAGGTATTCTTTAAGAATAAAGCCGGTCACCTTGCCTTTGGCCTGGCCGGGATAACGGACGTGAAATACACTGAATTCAAGGGGCAGGTCAACAAAAGCCTGTACGAGGTAGTCTGCCTGTATCCGTTCATGATACGTCTGCAACTCGGCGATACTATGGATTTTCCTGACCATTAGTCCCTGCATCCCTACTTCAGGTTTGGCAATAAAGGGGTATTCGAATGCCATCGCCTCCACCTGCTCCTGAACACATTTGAAATCCTGCATTGAGGTAAGGTGCAGGGTTTTCGGATAAAGTTCAGTTGGAAACTGCTGGTACATCTCTTTCTTCGTTTCCCCTTCGAAACCAGAAAATTCCAGTGTGGGATTGACCGGGGAAAAAAACCAGAATGCCCGCGATTTGATTGCGTAATAGATCCACAGAACTGAAAGTGGAGCATAGATAACCTTGAAAGGCCACAGTTCCCAACGGGTTATTTTTTGCCAGGTCTTTTTCAGCTTCTTGGTTTGAGGCGGCAAAAGTAGGGCAATTGCAAAATGTAGAAGAAGTCAAAAGTAAAAAGTAAAAACTTCTCTCATTCAGGCATTGACAAATACCCAACGCCCAAAACCTAGTTCCAGCTCTCAACTAATCAACCAAACAATTGATCAACTTTCTTCCATATACCTCAATACCCAATTCCTAATACCTACTCCCGCCTTTTCAACTTATCAACCAATCAACTGATCAACTTTCTTCCATATACCTCAATACCCAGTACCTAATACCTACTCCCGGCTTTTCAACTTATCAACCAATCAACTGATCAACTTTCTTCCATATACCTCTATACCCAACACCTCAATACCCAATACCCAACCCAATCCTAAAAAGAAATACATTTGAAAAAATGTTCCAAATGCAGGTTCCAACGATGGCGGAAATGATGGCCAGTGGTGAAAGTCCGGAAATATTGTTTTGGGTTGGTTGTTCGGGAAGTTTTGACCAGCGTGCGCAAAAGATCACGCGGGCCTTTGCAACCATATTGAACAAAGTGGGGATGAAATATGCAATTCTCGGAAAAGAGGAAGCGTGCACAGGTGATCCGGCGCGGCGAGCAGGCAACGAGTTCCTCTTCCAGATGATGGCTTACAACAACATACAGGTACTGAATGGATATGGCATAAAAAAAATCGTTACTACCTGTCCACATTGTTACAATATTTTCAAAAACGAATACCCCGAACTCGGGGGTAGTTACGAGGTTGTACACCATACTACGCTTTTGCAGCAACTCATTGATGAAGGCAGGATAAAAATGAAAGAAGGTGGCACTTATAAAGGTCGCCGGATCACCTACCACGACAGCTGTTATCTTGGCCGCGCAAACGGGATCTATGAAGCACCGCGCAAAGTGCTTGAAGCGTTGGACGCAGAACTGGTGGAAATGAAGCGATGCCGCGTTAATGGCTTGTGTTGCGGTGCCGGTGGAGCGCAAATGTTTAAAGAAGAAGAACCCGGCGACATTCGCGTAAACCAGGAGCGTACCAATGAAGCGATCGGAACCGGGGCAGCAATCATTGCGGCAGCATGCCCTTTTTGTAATACCATGCTGACCGATGGCGTTAAAATCAGTGATAAAGAAGGGGACGTAACGGTAATGGACGTGGCAGAATTGGTGGCCGCAAGTATCCAGTAGCATATGAAACAGTTTAAACCG
>JASLBT010000457.1 GCA_030146445.1 Segetibacter sp.
TCGTAAACGAAAAGGGCATCCTTACGCACTATTTCCCTTCCGACGTCTCACCCCTGAGCACGGCGGTGACCAAAAACCTGTAGGAAAAGTCAAAGTCAAAACGCGAAAGTCAAAAGCCAAAATGCAAAATGAATTTTCGAACAACTGAAGTCTAGTGCTCTGACTCAACCAGTTTCTGAGTTCAACTTTTCAACCTGTCAACCTATCAACTTATCAACTTCTTTCCCGACCGCCGGTACCACAATACTCAATAGTCAATACCCAACCTCCCAATCCGTAATCCGCGAATCACTACCTAAGTTCAAGATAAATTGGGCAATGATCGCTGTGCTTTACTTCAGGAAAGATCTTTACATCCGCGATCCGGTCCTTTAAATTATCAGTTACATTAATATAGTCGATACGCCAACCTTTATTCTCCAGGCGGGTTGTTGGTCGTAATACATTCCACCAGGTATACTGGTGCGGTTCTTTATTCAGGTGCCTGAAGCCATCAACAAATCCATTTTGCAGGAATTTATCAAACCAGGCACGTTCATCGGGGAGAAAACCGGTCGTTTTTTTGTTGCTTTTTGGATTATGAATATCAATTTCCTTATGCGCAATATTGTAATCTCCACATACCACCAATTGTCTGCGGTTTTGCTTCAGGCTGTTCAGGTAATCCAAAAATTCATCCAGCCAAACATACTTATACGTTTGCCTGGTTTCGCCACTGGTACCCGAAGGAAAATAGACGCTGATTACCGAAAGGTCGCCGTAGTCGGCCCTGATCACCCTTCCTTCAAAATCACTTTGTTCAATGGCATTCCCAAAAACCACCAGGTCGGGGTGAATCTTCGTCAGAATGGCCACCCCGCTGTATCCCTTTTTTTGCGCCGGGAACCAATAGGTTTCAAAACCGAGCGCCTCAATGGCAGCAACGTTGATGTCTCCCTTGTGCGCCTTTATCTCCTGCAGGCAGACAATGTCAGCCGGATCGGTAGCGAGCCAGTCGATAAAGCCCTTTTTAGTGGCGCTTCTAATGCCATTAACATTGTAAGAGATGATCCGCATAGTCCTGGGTTTTGTGGGTTGCAATTTAGCCGAAGCAATTACTTTATTAACCAATTAGCTGAACTTTAATCAATGGCAACGAGCAAAAAAATAATAGCGAGTAGAACCGATGAATACCTCGAGGGTCCCAAAAGCAGGGCCTACGAATTTAGGTTCGCCCTAAAGGTCTTCTGGCAACTAATTCGTGGAATCAGGGCACTCCATTTCGTTGGGCCTTGTATCACCGTGTTCGGATCTGCCCGGTTTAAGCCGGGGCACAAGTATTATGAGGCGGCACGAGAATTTGGCAAGCGCATCAGCCAGCTTGGCTTTACCACCATGACCGGCGGTGGGCCCGGCATCATGGAGGCTGCAAACCGCGGAGCATTTGAAAACGGCGGGTATTCTGTTGGTTGCAATATTCGGCTCCCATTCGAACAAAAACAGAATCCGTACATGCACAAGTGGTTTACTTTCCGGCATTTTTTTGTACGTAAAACCCTGCTCATTAAGTATTCTTATGCTTTCGTGATCATGCCGGGGGGCTTCGGAACAATGGACGAATTCTTCGAAACGCTCACGCTGGTTCAAACCAAAACAATTACCCGTTTTCCGCTGGTACTTTTCGATAAGGCGTATTATGCCGAGCTGATGGAATATTTGCACTTTCTTGCTTCGGAGGGTACCATCAGCGAGGATGACCTGAAACTTGTTATCCTCACCGACAGCATCGATGAGGCGATCGAGCACATTGCCACTTATATCACGGGAAATTACAAGATCAGGAAACGGCCAAAACCATTTTGGGGCTTTTTCGAAAAGAAGGACAATCCGAAACCGCTGCCCGAGGTTGACCCGCTTAAACCAGCGGCATAGCCGCATGCCTTGCAGCAGAAACAGGAGCCCGCTTCCACGTGGTGAGGTAAACCACCGCGGTCAGGCTCAAAAAAAGCAGCATGCCTGTTAACTGGTGCAATTGCGCCATCCATTCAAATGCACCAAACTTCCCCGGCGTTATGTTCTGGCTGTTTAAAACCGCCAGAATACCTAAAAGAACCTGAACCAGCACCAACACCATCGTTGTGTTCCTGGCAAATTTAAAAGGACGGGTGTAAACTCCTCGTCGGCTAGCCCACCACCATACAACAATCAGCACCGTAACAAGGTAAGCCAGGTTGCGGTGAATAAAGTGGATGGTGATTTTGTTATGAAACAGGTCAGTAGTCAGATTATTGGAAAAGGCATTCGCCGGCAGCCAGTCGCCGTTGATTGTCGGCCACGTAGATGCAACGGCCGCCGCCTTTAGCCCCGCCATAAATGCACCATAGATCAGTTGTACGATCAATAGCGCAAGAATTGCAATTGAAGCATTTTTTAAACTTGCAGAGGCTACCCGCTCACGTTGGTCCACCTTTAACTTTATCCAAAAGATCAGGGCATAAGCGATAAGGATCATTGCCGCAATAAAGTGAGCCGCGAGGCGGATGTGACTTACATAAAGGTCATTTTCGTTGAGCCCGCTCTTCACCATCAGCCAGCCTACTGCTCCCTGAAGTGCACCAAGTACAAACAATATTACCAGTGGCGCGAGCATCCACTTAGCAATGTACTTTTTAGCGATAAAGTAAATAAATGGAACCAGGAAAACCACGCCGATCAACCTGGCCCACAGCCGGTGAAACCATTCCCAAAAAAAGATGAACTTAAAATCGGTGAGCGAAAAGTGGGTATTCAGGTACTTGTATTGCGCGATCTGCTGGTATTTGGTAAATGCGCTCTGCCAGTCCTGCTCACTTAAGGGTGGGAGCGCACCCATGATGGGTTTCCATTCGGTAATCGAGAGACCCGATCCGGTCAACCGGGTGATACCCCCGAGGAGTACCTGTACCACCAACATCACTATTCCAACCAGGATCCAATTCGAAACAATTCGGCTACGTTTGTCGGACATAAATTCAATTTTACCTCATTGCAAAACTTTCTTTATGGACCAGGCGGTTTTGCTGCTATGAGGCTTTACTTGCGTCGCACTCTTGTACCCCATCAGGAGAGTCGGCGCTAAAAGTTCAGGCAATATTCAGTAATGCCGGTAATATTGCAGATGGGCGTGCAAAATTAATCCATATGCGATGTGAATAATTTTCGTGGTGGTGATTAACACATTTTAATTTATTTCGTAGCAGCAATCATGTTGTTCCCCTTTTACCAGAAACGATACCTCGAAGCCGGCTGCGACGAAGCAGGAAGGGGTTGTTATGCCGGGCCGGTGTTTGCGGCGGCAGTGATCCTTCCCCGCGACTTCTACCATCCCCTGCTCAACGACAGTAAACAAATCAGCGAAGCAGTCCGATACGAACTACGGCCCGTTATTGAAAAGCAAGCGGTTTGTTATAGTGTGGCCATGGTTTGTAATGAGGAGATCGACCGCATCAACATTCTTAGGGCCTCGTTTAAAGCCATGCACCTTGCACTGGATAACCTCAAAAGGAAACCCAAATACCTGCTCATCGATGGAAACCGTTTTACGCCGTACAACGATGTCAGGCACAAATGCATCATAAAAGGCGACGGCCTGTACTCTTCAATTGCCGCAGCCAGCGTACTGGCTAAAACCTACCGCGACGACTTCATGAAAAACCTTCATAGCGAATTTCCATTATACAACTGGAGCAGTAATAAAGGTTATGGAACCGAGGAACATCGCCTGGCAATACAGTCGCACGGCCTTTGCAAATATCACCGCATGAGCTTTAACATCAACACCCATCAGCTTTCTCTCGATTTCGAGGAACAGGAAGCGATCATCATGTGAGGAAGAATTCAAAATTAAAATTCAGAATGGGTGTTCCTTTTTGGCGATCTCCTACGTGTTGCACAGCGCAGGAAAGTCAAAATCCTCACGGGAGAATCAATTCAAAAGTCACAACTAAAAATTCAAATGGGGTGTTGCGGTTTGGTGATCGCGACGTGTTTTCCAGCACAGGAAAGTCAAAATTCTCACCCGTAAAGCAATTCAAAATTCAAAATGCGAATGGGGTCGTCCAGTCTGGTGATCTCGACGTCGGTTCCAACGAGGAGTGTCTTTAACTTCGCGCTTTTACTGAATCCCGGGAATGTAAAACCAGAAAGTGGTCCAGCGCCGGCGACCTATTTCTTACAAGCCGAATAGCGCAAATTCCGTAAAAGTGAGTGACACCCGTCCGACTGCGCAGCGGGCGGGCAACGATGCTAAATAGTATTTCTGCTGTTCGCTACCAAAAACTTCTTTTAAGTGGCAAAAGTCTTATTAGGCATTCAAACATCAACTGCGAACTCATAGTTCTTAACCGTTCTTAACTCACGCCTCGTAACTTTCTTCAT
>JASLBT010000093.1 GCA_030146445.1 Segetibacter sp.
CCTTTATCATCGGGCGAAAACCAGAGAGGACGATTAAAGTGCCTCAGCGCCGGATTCATAAAAGGTGACGATCTTCTGTACAACTGCACCATACAATCCTGTGCTACAAGGATTAGTGTTTTCATTAGGGCTGCATGTAAGCGAATGCTGATGCGGAAATATGTTGGCTGCCGGTATCTTTACAAAAACGTGCGCATTGAGCGAAATCACAAACAGCTTTATAGAAGGCTTACGTCAAACTTCTTTACTTGAATTTATAGCTGTTCTTTCCGGCATTGCAAGCGTTTGGTTTTCCAGGCAGGAAAACATTCTGGTCTTTCCGACCGGGCTGGTCAATACCATCATCTACATCTACCTGAGTATAACCGGGAACCTTTATGGTGAGGCAAGCGTTAATTGCTATTACACGATCATGAACATATATGGTTGGGCCCTCTGGTCAAAAAAAGACAAGGACCAACACAACCTTCTCGTGATTAAACGCAGTACGGGCAAAGAATGGATGGCGCAACTGGTATTTTTTGGCGTATTCTACCTGCTGATATTTTTAGTGCTGTCGCACCTCAAGAATGATTTTGCTCCGGGCGCGTTGCCGGCAGCTGACGCTTTTGCTTCAGCAACTGCCTACACAGGCATGTGGCTTATGGCAAAAAAGAAGGTAGAAAGCTGGTATTGGTGGATCGCTACAGATATCGCTTCCATTCCGTTGTACTTTACCAAGGGATTTGTATTTACCAGTTTTCAGTTCCTGGTGTTGCTGGTACTGGCAATAGCCGGACTAATATCCTGGCAAAAAAAAGCGGCATATGCAAGAAATTAAGAAAGTAGTTGTAATCGGGCCGGAGAGTACAGGTAAGAGTACCCTTTGCGAACAGTTGGCTGATCACTACAACACCCTCAGGTGTGAGGAATATGCCAGAGCTTACCTACTTGAACATGGGACTGATTACACCTACGATAATTTGCTGGAAATTGCCAAAGGACAGATGAAAATGGAGGATAACTGCTCACGTAAAGTGCAGGCATTGACAAACACCTCCAGTTTACACCTGCCCCTCCTGTTTGTCGACACCAATATGTATGTTATGAAAGTTTGGTGTGAATTCGTCTTTAATAAATGTCACCCGCTCATACTGCAGGAAATAAATCGACGCAAATACGATCTATACCTACTTTGCAATACTGACCTCCCATGGGTAAAGGACGAATTGCGTGAATACCCTGATATTGAAACCCGTGAAACGCTCTATCGTATTTACCGGGAGCTCATGGAAAACCAGCAAGTGCCATGGGTAAACATAGAAGGCAATTACCAGGAAAGATTGGCAGCAGCTATAAGTTCGGTCGATGCCCTGTTATTAAGCGAGAGTTCAGGCATGTGATGCTAGTGGATAAGTTTTTGCACATCAGGATCATATCCGATGTTTACCATTTGCCTTAAAACGTGCCTGTGCTTCCAACGCACCCATGAACTGAGTGGCTTGACGGTATACTTTTTAGGGTTTGGAAGACATGCAATAATCATTGCAGCTTCAACCCTGTTGATATTAGCGGCTGGCTTCCTGAAGTATGCCTGTGAAGCCGCTTCAATTCCAAATATTCCCGGCCCCATTTCCGCAATGTTCAGGTACACCTCAAGAATTCTTCTCTTTCCCCAAATCCATTCAATCATGAGAGTGAAGTATACTTCGGGAAGCTTCCTGATGTATCGTGTTATCCCACTTCCCTGCCATAGGAAAACATTTTTCGCTACCTGTTGGGATATTGTACTGGAACCAGCACCACGAACCTTGTTTTTCTTTCGTGGGTTGCCCTTCAGGCTTTTCTCTAACGACTTCCAGTCGAAGCCGTTATGATCTGGGAACAATTGATCCTCACTGGCCATCGCAGCCAGCTTGGGATAAGATGAAATCTCTTCCATACTAACATAGTCCCGCTTTAAACCGTAGCCTGAGAGCCCGCTTACCAGTTGTGTAACGGTAATAGGGGGCATCACCCATTTGCAAACAACAAGGTAAATGAATGAAGTGATAATAGCCCAGAGCAGAATCCTGAACACAAGGCGGAGTATTCTTCCGAAGAAATCTCTAACCGTCATAGGTTGCGAATATGCGGCAAGATAGCGTTATCAGCTAAACTCAGCTATCAAAAGCAAGCTAACAGGCTGCTTTTTGAGCAGCAGGGAACAATGAGAGCAGCTAATCCCCGCAGTCCGGGTTTTACTTGCCGTGAAATTGTAGCGACAAAGCCATCAAAATGTTTACGGCAACCATTTTCCTGCAACGCGGACCCGGGGCGTGGAACGGTGTCAGCCATTGAAACACCTGTTTCTCCACGAATGTTTGTATAAACAGAAAGAGCTACCGTCGCGGTAGCTCTTTCTGTTATATGCAATAAATGGGCTTAGTGAGTCAAAACCAATTTGGATGTTCTCACACCTTCATTCGTAATCAACCTCACCTGGTAAATCCCGGCTGGCTGGCTCCGAAGATTGAACCTCACCATTAGAGAAGCTGTTTTACCTGTAAGTCCTATAGACTTTTGCTCAACCACAGTTCCGTTGCTGGTCAGGATTTGAACAGTCGCCTGCGGCGCCCGGAGATTATAAACCTGCACCGTGAAGTCACCATTTGTTGGATTTGGATAGACTTTCACTTGCTCAACAACGATCTCAGGAGCGGATGGTTGCACACGGGTTAGATGAGGTGCAACTGACGGAGGATTACATACGCCAAGTGGGTTGGATATAAACACTTTAGCCATCGCTTGCGTAACGTTGCCATGTACATCCTCGGCAGTAACCACAACTGAATTTCCGGTATCATCATGGGTATCGAAATTGAAGCTGCCTGCGAGATATGGAACTGTGTTAGGGTTTTCCAGGGTGTATGTGTTGGTCGGGTAGCTGAACCCTTCAAACACGTTAGAGCCATAGAAAGCATTGTGGCCGAAACTGATCGCCCCTTTCGCTGAGTCGGCGAACGGATAAACCGTTCCTGGATTCATCAGTACATTTCCGTTCAGTTCATAGATGTTGTAACCTTTAGCTACAACTAGGTAATCGCCTTGCGGCAATGTAACCGGCGCAATCGTTTTGAAGCGGAAGTTGTTCATATAGCTGTCTGCTGTACCGCTAATTAATGCATCGAGTCCGGGAACGATTGTCATTGTGCGTTTGTTGAAAATTGCCACCCTAACTGCCCCGTTGAAATGCCCCTTGATACCATCTCCCTGGTGGTCAAATGCGCCAAGCTGGGTGATCACTATTCCTTTCGGATCGTTAACACGGAAATCAGTACCTAGTTCTCCGGCAAACACCTGGTTACCCATGTTTGTATTTGCTTTATAGGCCTGGTGAGTCATAGTCGCATTTGCGTGGTCGTAGTTTGCACACGTAAACGTATTAGGGGACACGGTATAGCTGGTCGTGTTCACTCCACAATTGTCGGTCACTGACTGGATAACATCAGAAGGCTGAATGGTTGCATTTCCGTTTGCATCAAGACTTACAGTCACGTTTTTAGTGATAATAACCGGTGCGGTAGTATCAAGAACGGTCAACTGTGCATTCGCCGTAGCAACATTTCCTTTTACATCTTTAGCGGTAATCGTTACCATATTTGAGAATGAAGCACCCGCTGTGTAGTTGAATGATCCCGCCAGGTATGCTGCCGTACTCGGGCTTTGCAGTGCGTATGTGTTTGTGGGGTAACTAAATCCTTCAAATACATTGGACCCATAGTATGCATTATTTCCGAAGGTGACCGCGCCGTTAGCCGGGTCGCCAAAAGGATAAACAGTACCTGGATTAACCAGCACATTACCATTCAGTTCATAAATATTGTAGCCTTTTGCCACTATCAGGTAATCACCTACAGGAAGGGTTACAGGAGCAATGTTTTTAAAACGATAATTGTTCATATAACTATCTCCCGTTCCTGATACGAGTGCATCTAATCCTGGTACGATGCTCATTGTGCGCTTATCAAATATGGCCACCCGGATTGCTCCGTTTATATGACCCTGAATACCATCGCCCTGGTGATCAAAAGCGCCAAGTTGTGTGATTACAATACCCTCTGCCTTTTTTACCTGGAAATCCATTCCCAATTCTCCGGCAAATACCTGGTTGCCGGTATTAGTGGTTGCTATATACGCCTGGTGATTCACCTGGCTGCCTGAGCCGATGTTTGCGCAGCTAAAGCTATTTGGTGAAACCATCACGCTGGCAGGGTCAATTGCACAGTTGTCGGACAAAGACTGGATCACATCAGAAGGCTGAATTGAAACAAGCCCGTTTGGCCCAATGTAAACCGTCGCGTTTTTAGCTGTAATTACAGGCGGAACATCATCGTTCTCACAGTTTACACCGTCATCATTACTGATCGTTCCAACACCCTGTCCATCGCTGATTACAGCTCCGTTCGCATTTGTCACATTCACAAAGAATGTTTCATTTGGTTCAACCGTATTGTCGCCGTTAACCGTTACGTTGAAAGTATAGCTAGAAGCACCCGCAGGTATCTGGCCCGTTGCTGCGTTTGCAACATAGTCGCTGCCAGCTGCTGCTGTGCCGTCGGCTGTACCAATATTAAAGCTTACCCCACCAGCAGGTGCAGGTGAACTCAGGCTCACCGTAAAGGTGAACACGCTTGTTCCACTGTTACCCTCTGCCTGGGTTACGTCATTGATCGTAAGGTTTGGAAGCGGAGTGGCATCATCATTACTGATCGTTCCAACACCTTGTCCGTCGCCGACAACAGCTCCGTTCGCATTTGTCACATTCACAAAGAATGTTTCATTTGGCTCAACCGTATTGTCGCCATTAACCGTTACGTTGAAAGTATAGCTAGAAGCACCCGCAGGTATCTGGCCCG
>JASLBT010000389.1 GCA_030146445.1 Segetibacter sp.
TGTTGTTGGGTGTGTTTTTCCTGGTACCCTTTTTTGGGTCTGCTCAACAGGATACATTAATTAAAAAGCTGGACAGTTTATCGCGGCAGACAGATAGCGCTGGTGGTCAAACCAACAACATAGACCCCAGGGCCTACGACGAACACACCAGCCTTACTCCACGGTCGTATTTCAGGTTGTTGGGGAGCGATTTAAAGCAGCAGTTCACTAAACCGTTTCACATGACCCGAAGGGATTGGGGCAACTTTGGAAAGTTTGTGCTGGTCGCCGGGGCCCTCTCCTTTGCCGACAAACCAATTCAGCGCAATGTGGCGCCAATCATTACGAAAAACGCGGGTGTAGCCAGGGTGAGCGGTTTTATTACAGATTTTGGGGGAATTTACGAAGCTTATACGCTCGTGGCCTTGGGGGGCTACGGCATATTGACCAAAAACCACAAAATCAAGACAACAACACTACTTGCCACCCAGGCATGCATCACCGGTGGATCCCTCGAACGTGTGCTTAAGTTTTTGTCTGGCAGAACCCGCCCCGTGTTTTACGGCCCGGGTGAAGAACCTGAGCCCCGGTTTTTAGGACCGTTTTCTAAAGCCGCCAGGAATGCACCTGGCGGCAAGCTCTACAGCTCATTTCCGTCGGGGCATACTACAGTGGCTTTTGCTGCTGCGACCGTCTTTGCCCTTGAGTACCGGAATAAACCTATTGTGCCAATTATCGCCTACAGTGCAGCCAGCCTGATCGGCCTTAGCAGGATCGTTGAAAACAAACACTGGGCGACCGACGTGCTTGCGGGTGCTGCCATTGGTTTTCTCGCCGGGAGGAATGTAGTTAACAACTATCACCGATTTGCGAAATTAAAGGCACCCAAACGCAAAACGACCAGCTTGTCGATGAACGTCAGTTACCTGAACAGTCAACTTGTTCCTTGTGTTGTTTATCGATTTTAGTAGGTTACAACGTGTACTGGCTGCACCTATAGACAAGCTTAGCGTTGTACCCGCCATTCTGCTGACTTCTATACTATTGAAAGAACCGTTGACATTGAAAACCTCGCCCCGGACAGCGTTAATTTCAGGCGGAACAGTAGCAATGGTCAGCAAGTTTAGTGTTTCAACAAACCGTCCATTCGGTAGCCGAACTCCTTAGCCTTTGGTCGTGATCCATTGTAGTTCGTGGCCGGAATGCCTGATCGTGATGGTATCTCCTTTGCCAACTTGGCCACTAACCAGCAGGCGCGACAGCGGCCGCCGCAACTCATTCCTGATCACCGCAGCAACCTGTCGTGCGCCGAGGCGCGGCGTAAATCCGCTAAAGGCCAGGTGCTTTTTTGCTTCATCTTCCAGCACCAGCAAAATCCGGTGTTCCGCAATGGCATTAAGCAAAGACTTAAGCTGGATATCGAAAATTCGCAGCAGGCTGTTTTCGCAAATGGGTGCAAAGGGCACGATCTCAGTAAGTCTGCCGAGAAACTCGGGTCTGAAATGTTTGCCCATTATTTCCAGTAAAGTGCTTGCGTCGGGGAACTCGTTTTTTTCAAAGGAATCACTGATCCATTCGCTGCCAATATTAGACGTAAAGATGATAAGCGCATTCGAAAAATCGCCTTGTTTACCGAGCCGATCGTGCATATGCCCTTCGTCGAGGATTTGTAAAAAGGTGTCGAACACGGAGGGATGGGCTTTTTCGATTTCGTCGAACAACAATACTGAGTAAGGATTTTGCCTGATCTTATTTACGAGCATCCCACCCTCTTCATACCCAATGTAACCGGGTGGCGCACCATATAAAAGTGCGGCAGAATGTTCCTCTTTGAATTCCGACATGTCGAAACGGATCATCGCTTTTTCATCGTTGAACAGGAAGCGGGCAACCGATTTAGCGAGTTCTGTTTTGCCCGTACCTGTTGCACCTAAAAAGAAAAATGAGCCGATTGGCTGCTCTTTTTTGTTTAGGCCGCTTCGCGACTCCATTACCGCGTCGACGATTGCTTTGACTGCATGATCCTGTCCGATAACACTTTGCTGCAATTCGGCAGCCATCCCAAGCAGCCGTTCCTGCTCATTGCCCATAATCTTGCCAGCCGGGATGCCGGTTTTTTGCGCCACAACAAGTGCAATGTCGTCTTTGCCAATCAACCGGGGTAGACCAGCATCGCGTGATAGATCCCGGACTATTGTGTTTAAATAGTCGACGTAACTGTTAGCATCTTGTGGCGGGGAAGCCGGGGGCTCCCGCAAACTCCCCGGTGCAACCCGGGCGGCAAACCTGAGCAACTCTTCATGCAGTAAACGGGCTTGTTCAACCGACTCTTCAGACAGTCGATCCGATTTCATCAACTCCTGCACCTGTGTGTGAATAGATTGCAACTGCCTGCGATTGCTTTCATTCGAGAGGCGTGTTGCCGCCATAGTCCGATCTACGAGGTCAATAGCGGCATCCGGCAGCCTGCGGTCTTTTATGTAGCGTTTCGACATAGAAACTGCATCGGCGATTGCTTCCGCGTCTATGCTCAGCCTGTGGTGTTTTTCAAGTATTGGAACAAAATGTGCCAGCATTCGACCAGCGATGAGTTCACCGGGTTCATCAACGTGCACTACTTCGAAACGCCTGGTGAATGCAAAGTCGGGTTCTACTAGTTTCCGGTATTCGTCGGTAGTGGTTGCGCCAATAAGGGTAAGGTTGCCACGGGCAAGTTCTGGTTTAAGCAAGTTCGCGATACCAGTTCCATAGCTGCCTTTCGGGTCGAAGAGCGTATGTATTTCATCAACGAAAAGGATGGCTTTCGGCAGTTCTGCAAGGGCATGAAGTAGCTGTTTTAGCCGGTCCTCCACCTCGCCTTTATACGATGCTCCTGCGATCAGAGCGCCGAGGTCAAGCCCGAATAGAAGCGAGGTGGTTAATTGCTCAGGAACGTTCCTGCTGATGATGTCAGTTGCAAGTGCCTCTACCAACGCGGTTTTGCCCACACCGGCGTCACCGGTAATCAGCACATTTGGTTTGGTTTTACGGCAAAGTATCTCCTGGATCATCAGGGTTTCTTTATCGCGACCAATGATGGGGGTGGTTTTTCCATCGCGTGCCCTCGCCAGCAGGTCAATACAATACTTAACCAGGGCGGCATTGTTTGCTGGTGTTTCTTCAATCAAGGGAGACCTGGTATTGACAAAAGTCTTTTCAGTTCCGTAGTTCTCAATGATGTCTTTTTCTTTAACGGGAAACGATCGCAACTGTTCAGCAGAGAAACCAACACCGGGTTTGATGATGGAGGTGAAAACGCAGATTGGTGTGATATGATCAAGACCAAATTTTATTCGCACATTATCGGCTTCTTCCAAAACAATTTGAACAAGCTGGCTTCCAAAAAGAGGGTCGTTTACGTTTGCGACTTTCGGGTATTCGTCGATCCGGACTTCAGCCCATTCGGTTATATATGCCGGGTCCTTACCAATGGCTTCAATAAAGGATCGCAGGCCCACTTCTTTGTGTACGAGTGCGCGTAAAAGGTGAGCTGGATAAATGGAATCGTTGCGGTATTCCCTGGCCAGCGACCTGGAAATTTCAACCGCATTCTTCATCGACTCATTAAGGTTTAGCATATAGAAGTTGGAATGCAGTTGAATTAAAAAA
>JASLBT010000051.1 GCA_030146445.1 Segetibacter sp.
GAATGTTATCATATGGGCAGCGTTGAAACCGGCCTGCTCACGATAGAGGGGAAGCTGGTAAAGGGAACCCGAATGGAAGATGCTGAACTTGCGGTGCAGGAAGAAATAGAAAAAATAAAAGAAAGCCCGGTTGCAGAAAAGGAACTTGAAAAGGTGAAAAATAAAACTGAGAGCCTTATTGCTTTCGAAGACATGACCATCATGAACAGGGCAAACAGCCTTGCTTTTTATGAGTTGCTTGGTGATGCAAATCTCATGAACACAGAACTCTCGAAATACCATGAGTTAACTGTCGACGATATTAAAGCAGGTTGCTCAACTATCTTCACTGAGAACAACAGTAACACCCTCCATTATTACAGCCGTAGTTAATTGCAAGTACGGTGCTGCTCTTTCAGCAGCCTGTACAGTAATGCAGATGGTGCCGGCGTTTGAAAAAAATTTCAAACCCACTTTTTTGAAAGTTATATATGCTTAATATGCCCGACCGTAGTGTTTCCCCGGATACCAAAGATCCTGTAGACCTGAATCTCGAACTACAGCCGTGCGACCGTTTCACACTCGACAACGGGGTTCCGGTTTTCAGCGTTAATGCAGGTGCACAGGAAGTGACGATGGTTGAACTGGTTTTCTTCGCCGGCAATTCATTCGAGCATAAAAACATTGTTGCAGCTACAACAAATTTTATGTTGAAGAATGGCACAACCGCGAAAACAGCCTTTGAGATCAATGAACAGTTCGAATACTATGGTGCCTATCTAAACCGTACCTGTGTAAATGAAACGGCCTCCGTTAGTCTTCATTGCCTGAACAAGCACCTCCGCGAAATATTGCCCGTTGTCGCCGAGGTGATTTCCGAGTCTGCTTTCAGGGAGGAGGAGCTTGCCATCTACAAACAAAATCAAAAACAGCGTCTGGAGGTAAACCTGAAGAAGTGTGATTTTGTGGCCAACCGGTTTATCGATGAATACCTGTACGGCCGTAATCATCCGTATGGCAAATATACCACGGCAGCGGATTTTGATGCACTTCACCGCGACGAAATACTGGAGTTTTTCAAGACCTTTTACGTAAATGGTCAGTGCCTGATTTTTGTCGCCGGAAAACTTCCTGCCGATATGCAGGAGCAACTAAATACGATATTCGGCAGGCTCCCATTAAGGTCAGGTCCTATACCTTCGGTAGAGCACAAGATTGTTCCTGCACGTAAGAAGAAACACCGGGTAATGAATGATGAGCTCGGGGTTCAGGGTGCAATACGCGTCGCCCGGGAATTTCCAAATCGCCATCACCCCGATTTTGTAAAGTGCCAGGTGTTGAACAACATCTTTGGTGGATTCTTCGGGTCGAGGTTGATGGGAAATATCCGTGAAGACAAGGGTTATACATATGGTATACACAGCTATTTTCAAAACCACATACAGCAGAGTGCTTGGATGGTAAGTACGGAAGCAGGCAGGGAGGTATGCGAAGCCACAATAAAGGAAATATACAACGAAATGGAGGACCTTCGTGAAGAACTGGTCGACGAAGAGGAGTTGATGTTGGTTCGAAACTACATGATGGGAACCATTCTTGCCGATCTTGACGGTCCTTTTCAAATGATCGCGCGCTGGAAGAACTATATACTGAACGGGCTCACCGAAGATTACTTTTATACGTCGATCAATACCATTAAAAACATTACGGCAGAGGAACTAAAAATGCTTGCTGAAAAATACCTTGTTCCTGATGATTATTACGAGTTGGTAGTCATCTAACCACATCTACTTATTAGTAAACCGCTCTCGACAGGGCGGTTTTTATTTTGATGGTATTTGCTGTTTTTCAGTTACGACCATATGCATTATAACAAGTGCAAATCTCAGTAAGGGTAATCCGCCCTTGCAGGCGTTTTTATGAAACCGGTTAATTACTTTTATGGCTGCTAATGTCTCAATATGTCCAGAGTTCTGACCCGGCTGCTAATTAATACCTTTGCCGTACTTATCTCGGCTTATCTTTTAAGCGGGGTACACGTTGCAAATGCAACCGCAGCGGTTTTGGTCGCCCTGGTACTGGCAATTTTAAACACATTTATCAAGCCTCTTTTAATCGTTCTTACGATACCGATAACGATTATTACGCTGGGATTGTTCCTGCTCGTGATCAACATCCTGATCATCATCTGGACAGCAAGCCTGGTCTCAGGGTTCACTGTTGATGGTTGGGGATGGGCATTACTGTTCAGTCTTCTGCTGTCACTGGTCTCCGCCATCCTGGAAAGCATATTGGGTACAAAAGAAAAAACTTAACGCAGCTTTGATATGCATTTTGATAGGAAGTCACTGTCGAACGAGGTACTCTTGCGGATTTACCGGGCGCTATTGCTACCCCGGATGATCGAAGAGAAAATGCTGGTATTACTTCGGCAGGGAAAGGTAAGCAAGTGGTTTAGTGGCATCGGTCAGGAAGCTATTTCGGTTGGGGCAACACTTGCGCTTGAACCTGACGAATGGATCATGCCTTTGCATAGGAACCTGGGGGTATTTACCAGCAGGAATGTGCCGTTGCAAAAGCTGTTTATGCAATGGCAAGGGTTAGAAGGCGGCTTTAGTAAAGGCCGTGAACGAAGCTTTCATTTTGGCACCAGGGAGCACCATATCTGTGGTATGATCTCCCACCTCGGTCCGCAACTTGCTATAGCGGACGGCGTAGCGCTTGCAGCCAAACTCCGGAAACAACCAAAAATTTCACTAGCCTTTTCGGGTGAAGGTGGCACCAGTGAAGGAGATTTTCATGAGGCGTTAAATGTTGCCGCAGTATGGGACTTACCCGTAATCTTTATCATCGAAAATAATGGCTATGGATTGAGTACCCCGGCGAGCGAGCAATACCGCTGCGAAAGCCTTGTGCAGAAAGCCAAGGGGTATGGAATGGAGGGTGTGCAGATCGACGGAAACAACATTCTCGCGGTGTACGACACCATCAAAGGTGTTCGGGACTATTGCATACGTAACCAGAAACCATACCTGGTTGAGTGCATCACCTTTAGGATGCGCGGCCATGAAGAAGCCAGTGGAACAAAATACGTTCCGCCGGAAATGCTCGAGAAATGGGCAGCCCTGGACCCTGTAAAAAACTTTGAAACGTTTCTTGTTCAACAGCGGGTTACCAATGAGATCGGCATCGATGCTATCCGTAAAGACATTAAAAGTTTTATTGATAATGAGTGGACCCTCGCTATTCAGGGCAACCCGCCTTTGGCTGACACTACCGCGGAGTTAAACGACATCTACGCAGTGCAAAACAGCCCTGCTCCCGGGCTGAAAGGGAGTAAGGAAGTTATTTCAGCAAGCCGGAGTGCTTCCGCCGACATCCGCTTCGTTGATGCAGTTAGCGAAGGCTTGTTCCAGAGTATGCAGCAACACCCCGAACTCATACTTATGGGACAGGATATCGCAGAATATGGCGGTGCCTTTAAAATCACAGATGGGTTTTTAAAAACATTCGGCAAAGCACGGGTACGAAATACGCCGCTTTGTGAAAGTGCAATCGTTGGAGCTGCATTGGGCTTAAGCCTCGAGGGGATCAAAAGTGTCGTGGAAATGCAGTTTGCGGATTTCGTTTCGGTTGGGTTCAACCAGATTGTAAATAACCTGGCTAAGATTAATTATCGCTGGGGCCAGCAGGCCGATGTAGTAATACGTATGCCCACTGGTGCGGGTGTCGGAGCGGGCCCTTTTCACAGCCAGAGCAATGAAGCCTGGTTTGTGCATACCCCAGGGTTGAAGGTCGTATATCCATCTACTCCGGAAGACGCCAAAGGTTTACTGATTGCTGCCATTAATGATCCCAACCCGGTCATGTTTTTTGAACACAAACTGCTATACCGCAGTATATCAGGGCAAGTCAATCCGGCATACTATGAAACGGCGATTGGGGAAGCAAGAATTGTTTTGAAGGGGAATGAACTAACAATAATAACGTATGGTGCAGGCGTACTATGGGCGCAGGAATATGCAACGCAGCATCCTGAGCTTAGTATATACCTGCTCGACCTCAGAACGCTGCTGCCACTGGATTATAAGGCCATCAGGGAAGCGGTTGCTGCCACCGGGAAAGTGGTGATATTACATGAAGACACATTGGTTGGTGGTATTGGAGGTGAAGTAAGCGCCTGGATAGCTGAAAATTGTTTCGAGTTGCTCGATGCTCCCGTGCTTCGATGTGCATCACTGGATACACCGGTACCTTTCAATACCGTGCTCGAAAATAACTTCCTCGCAAAAAGTCGCCTTGATACAGTAATAAAAACAATGCTGAGCTACTGACAGCTGCTTCGCCGTTGCCGGTGTTATCACCGCAACTTCCATCCATCCAATCCGTGGCATCCGCGTCCTGCCGGTGTTATCACCGCAACTTCCTTTGCTTAGAACAACGATCGTAACTAATCACAATTTTTACTTCGCCCGTTGCCGTTGTTATCGCCGCAACTTCCTTGCTTAGAACAACGATAGTAACCAATCACAATTTTTACTTCGCCGTTGCCGGTGTTATCACCGCAACTTCCATCCATCCAATCCGTGGCATCCGTGTCCCTGCCGTTGCCGGTGTTATCACCGCAACTTCCTTCGGTT
>JASLBT010000052.1 GCA_030146445.1 Segetibacter sp.
AATCTGCAGGCCGGTGATGTCGGCGCTAGCGAATGATAAGCTAAAAGCAACCATGCCGGTTGAGTTATCGAAGCGGGTGGATAATGCCGAAAATCGTTCCAAAGTTGCCCACCTCGAAGCCTTCGGAAGAACGCTCAGCGGGATCGGACCCTGGCTGAATCTCGAGGGCGGAACAAAAGAAGAGGTAAACCTGAGGAATGAGTACCGCCAATGGGCCTTAAAAGCGGTTGCAAACAGTGTAAATCCTGCGGCTAAAGATTACCTGAAGTGGACCGGCGGACAACCGCTTGTCGATGCATCCTTTGTTGCGCTCGGTCTTGTGCGGTGTCCATGGTTATGGCAAAACCTCGATACGGTTGCAAAGCGACAGTTGGTTGAAGCTTTTAAAAGTACCCGGCCGACTGTGCCGGTCTATAGCAACTGGCTGCTGTTTTCCGCGATGATTGAAGCATTCTTTTGTAAGTATGGTCTTGAGTACGATCCGGTTCGCATCGACTATGCCGTTCGGGAATTTAGTGAACACTGGTACGTCGGCGACGGACTTTTCTCAGATGGAATGCAGTTTCACCTGGATTATTACAACAGCATCGTTATTCATCCTTACCTCGTTGCCGTAGTAGAAGTAGCCAATACAAAATACAGGGCCTACCAGGGTTTTCTACCCAAATTACGTTTGATCAATAAGCGGTTTGGCGAGATACAGGAGCGCATGATCCATACCGACGGTTCATACCCCATCCTTGGTCGTTCAATCACTTATCGCGGCGGTGTTTTTCATCACTTGTCTGATCTCGCATTAAGGAAACAGCTGCCGGCATCACTTTCTCCTGCCCAGGTACGGGGTGCACTTACTGCAGTGATTACGAAAACACTGGAGGCACCGACCGTGTTTTCACCTGCTGGTTGGCTGAACATTGGTATTTACGGAAGCCAACCTGATCTTGCAGAAGGTTATATCACAACAGGCAGCCTGTATATTTGCAACACCATCTTTGCGGCACTCGGTCTGCCGGAAACTGATGAGTTTTGGTCGGCTCCTGCCGCTCCATGGACAGCGGTAAAGGTGTGGACGGGAAAAGACGTTCAGGCCGACCATGCCGCCGAGATTCGCTAAACACAGCCGTCTGTAAACGCAATATTCCTGAATTGTGATATTCTTCTCAAGGGTACGAGCGCATTTCGCCCTGGCTTCAGTGGTATTTTCAACAACGGTAAATGGGCAAACGCCGCTAACTACTAACGTGAGTGCCCGGCCGGGTATAAGCCTGAATGGGAAATGGCAATACAATGCCGTTTTGTTAAGCTTCGATGGTCATTCATTGCTGCGCCACGATGCCCGACAGGGATACTAAGGCTGGGTCCGAAAATATGCTTAATGAAACGACGTTGAATCGCAATATATCGTCGACCCTTATGAAACCGGTTTCTGACTACTCCTGCAAAAAGCGCAACCAAGGTGACCGTCGTGTGCTGATGCACCTTAAGCTGTACGTGCGGCTACCTTATGCCGCTTTAAAGCCCGCTGACGCAGGTAATCTCTGAAGGCGGTTATCCAATACCAGATCAAAAAAATGCACGCAACCAGCAACATAAACCTGGAGATGACGTCGCCATGCCGTACAAAAAACGTTTTCCCCGTGAAAGCGGGGATGTTGAACTTGATGCTTGCAGCTTCGTCCCACAGTTTGGTTGCCAAAAAATGACCCTTTTCGTCAATGACTGCCGAGATTCCCGTATTCGCACTTCGCGCTACCCAGCGGCGGGTTTCGATTGCGCGTAGCCTTGCATAATATAGGTGTTGCCGGTGTCCAGGTGTATTGAACCACCAACCGTCATTGGTGATTATGGTGAGCAGGGTTGCTCCCTTTCGAACATAACTGGCCACGTATTCGCCATAGATACTTTCGTAGCAGATGATCGGTGCAGCCACATAGGGGTTTGCTATTGAGGTAAATACGGCCGCTTCCTTATCGTGGCCGTAACCTCCGGTAGTCCCGCCAAATTTCTCGAACACCGGGCCAAGCCACAGTAAAAAATCGGGCAAGGTTTCTACCCCGGGCACCAGTTTGCTTTTATGGTAAAATTGAGATGGTGAGTTGTTTTTAATGTACACAGCAGCATTAAAGAAATCATAGTAACCATCGTCCAGCTTCCTGGCTGTACGGCTGAGCTGCTCGGGACCATAGTTGCGATAGCTTTCAATTCCCGTCAGCAGGGTGACGTGGGGATGCCGTTGTGCAAAGTCGAATAAGGGTTTGAAATACATATTCGCTGCAATGGCATCTTCGGCCACAGCAACCGGAACAGCGGTTTCCGGCCAGATCACCAGCCTGGTATTACTGTCGAGTTCGGCTTCGGATAACGACACAAGCTTTTGAATTTGCCCGTCGATACTGCCGTTTTGGAACTTTTCATTATAAGGATCGATATTCGGCTGAACAACAATAACATTATCCGGCTGAACACCCGGGGTTGACCGCTGTGGTTGCCGGGTAGACTGCTCAACAATGCCGGATAGAACCAGGGGCAATACTATACAGACTAATGTTGCGCTACCCAGCATTATTAAGTGCTTCTTTTCAACGGAACCATCTTGCATCCCGGGGTTCTCCGACCGAAACCGGTAAAACGGCTTTAGCAACAGGAACACGAGCAGGTTAACGACCAATATCCAAAGCGTTCCGCCACTGGTCCCGGTATACTCGTACCACTGCACCCATTCCGGCTGGGTGGCGAATATATTGCCGAGTGTAAGCCATGGCCAGCTAAGTTGCCAGTTAAGGTGGATGTATTCAAAACTCATCCAGAAAACAATAAAGCTGGTATAGCCTGCCGTATTGCCAAACTTGTTTTTAATGATATAATAACCCCATAATGGAATGCACATGAGCCAGGCATTCAGGATAATCGCACCTATTGCGCCCCCGGCTGTGGCGTTCCATATCCACCAGGTTGTACCGGCATTCCAGACAAACAGCGTCAGGTACGAATACAGGTAAAAGCGTATCCGGTTTGTTCTCTCACTCAGTATCAGGAGCGGAACCCAGGCAATAAAAATCAGGAAAGTCAGTGGCGAAGTGGGCCATGACGAGATCAACAATAATCCTGAAATAAGACTGAGGGTTAGGTTATGATATTTTTTCAACTTGTAAAATGTGTAGGGTAGTTTCATTTGTCGTAGACCACCCATTTAATTGCAACAGCTCTGAGCTATTTGCAATCTGATGTGGTTTACTTATTCCATGGTCTGGGATCCGGGGAATTGCATTGTTGCCGTAAAAGGGAGTGACACAACGATGTTTAACAGAAATCCTGTAGCCGGTCACCAAAAAGCGCTTCAACCAGGTTCCTGGCGATCAGTAATTTGCTGATCCGCCCTCCTCAAATCCGCCCTCCGCCATCCGCAAATCCGCTAATTGATCAACCACGGCTGTAATTAGGCGCTTCCTTCGTGATTACGACGTCGTGTGCATGGCTTTCCTTCATGCCGGCATTGGTAATTTTTACGAAAGTAGATTGTTGCAAGGCTTCAAGATTTTCAGCGCCACAATAACCCATTCCCGCGCGAAGACCTCCCGTAAACTGGTAGACAACTTCACTCAGGAAGCCTTTGTACGCGATACGACCCTCGATACCCTCGGGTACATATTTCTTCACGTCGTCTTCAACATCCTGGAAGTATCGGTCCCCGCTTCCCTGCACCATCGCCCCAAGTGATCCCATTCCGCGGTACTGCTTGAATTTCCGGCCTTCGTATATAATTGTCTCACCGGGACTTTCCTCCGTTCCGGCAAATATGCTTCCCATCATTACTGCATTTGCGCCCGCTGCAAGTGCTTTAACCATGTCGCCGGTGTAGCGAATTCCTCCGTCGGCGATCAGTGGAATATTTCTGCCCTTCAGTGCGGTTGCCGCTTCAATGATGGCGGTCAAGTGTGGCACACCTGTACCGGCAACGATACGGGTAGTGCAAATAGAGCCTGGTCCGATACCTATTTTAACGGCATCTGCGCCGGCTTCGGCTATAGCAACCGCTCCTGCTGCTGTACCAACATTTCCGGCAATCACCGGCAAATTTTTAAAGTTCTGTTTTAAGCTTTTGAGCGCATCCATTACACCCTTGCTGTGTCCGTGTGCACTATCGAGGGTCACTACGTCTACGCCAACCTGCATCAGTGCCGATGCCCTGTCGAGCAGGTCCCGGGTAATGCCGAGAGCAGCACCAACCATCAGCCTCCCGAACTTGTCTTTGCCTGCATTCGGAAAGTTTCTCAATTGCAGTATGTCGCGAAAAGTAATAAGCCCAACAAGTTTGCCGCTGTTGTTTACGACAGGCAATTTTTCAACTTTCGTTTGCCTCAATATTTTTTCCGCCTGCTTCATGTCGGTGCCTTCAGGAGCGGTAACAAGGTTTTCTTTGGTCATCAGTTCGCTCACCTTTTGCTTCATGTCGTCCTGGAACCTGAGATCGCGGTTGGTCAGGATGCCAACCAGTTTATGATCAATGTCAACAATAGGAATACCGCTGATCCGGTTTTCTTTCATCAGCCTGACGGCATCACCAAGGGTGGCATCAACAAACAGCGTTACCGGATCGATAATCATCCCGCTTTCACTTCTTTTTACTTTGCGAACCTGGTCGGCCTGCCTTTCGATACTCATGTTTTTGTGCAGAATTCCTAAACCGCCTTCGCGGGCAAGTGCTATGGCCAGAGTCGCCTCGGTAACCGTATCCATTGCTGCAGAAAGCATGGGGACATTTATACGAATATCTTTAGTAAGCTGTGTGCTGATGTCAACATCGCGCGGGAGTACCTGGCTATAAGCCGGCATTAGTAAAACATCGTCGAAGGTTAGTCCTTCACCAAAAAATCTTGCGTGGGAATTATCGCCTGTAGCGTTGGAGTTTGTTGCCATAGGCAAAGATAGAGGGGTCGGGCAATACGAGGCAAATGAAATTTTTGATAACGATTTTTTTCGGGA
>JASLBT010000054.1 GCA_030146445.1 Segetibacter sp.
TCCCCTTTTTCTCAGACGTGATATCTTGTTTAAAGCACTGGTTCAAGGCTTTAGCTTTTTGATATAAATCCGATAGTTTTCCTACTTTCGTGGCTATGGAGGTTACGAATACCAACGGATCATCTTTCCAACATACTATAAAACAGGAGCTTGCGATTTCCGGCGCAGGAATTCACACCGGGCAAGCCGTAACAATGACGATTAAACCGTCTGATCCCAACAGCGGCATTACATTCCAAAGAGTAGACCTTAGCGGTAAACCAACGATTAAAGCAGACGTAGACAATGTAGTGGAAACTAACCGCAGTACCACGCTGCAAAGCAATGGAGCACGGGTGAGTACAATCGAACACCTGATGGCGGCACTCGTTGGCATGCAGATAGACAACGTTTTGATCGAGATCGACGGTGAGGAGGTGCCCATATTGGATGGCAGTTCACAGCCCTTTATCGAAGCACTGGAACAAACCGGAGTGAGCCAGCAGAACGCCGCGAAAGTTTATTATACCATTGACCGTAACATCATTTTTGTAGATGAGCAGAAGAAAGTGGAGATGGTAGCACTGCCATACAATGGCTACCGTGTAAATACCCTGATTGATTTTAATTCACCCGTACTGGGCACCCAACACGCTTCCTTAAAGAACATTGCGGACTTTAAAACTGAAATTGCTCCCTGCCGCACCTTTTGTTTTTTCCACGAACTTGAGTTACTTCTCGATAATAACCTCATTAAAGGCGGCGATATTAATAATGCCATCGTGGTGGTTGACAAACCTGTCACTGAAGAGCAGGTGCACAGGATATCGAAGGTTTTCAACAAGGAAGATGTGAAGGTGAATTCAGAAGGAATACTGAACAACCTCGAACTCAGGTTTCCGAATGAGCCCGCACGGCACAAACTCCTGGACGTGATCGGCGACCTTGCACTGGTTGGTTTTCCATTTAAAGCACATATAATTGCCAGCAGGCCCGGACATGCGTCAAATGTACAATTCGCCAAAAAGATCAAGGAGCACATTAAAAAGTACAAAAACAAAGTAGACGTTCCTGCGTATGATCCAAACCAGCCTGCACTGATCGATATTCACGAGATCGAAAAAACCCTCCCCCACCGCTACCCTTTTTTACTCGTTGATAAAGTGATGGAACTCACCGATAAGGTATGTATCGCCATTAAGAATGTTACCTATAACGAACCGTTTTTCCAGGGCCACTTTCCTGGAAATTATGTTATGCCGGGTGTACTTCAGGTGGAGGCACTTGCCCAAACTGGTGGCTTCCTTGCCATTCCGCGCGATACTGAAGACCAATACGACACCTACTTCTTAAAAATAGAAAGCTGCAAATTCAAACAAAAGGTTGTTCCGGGCGATACCCTGATCCTGCGAATGGAACTTTTGCAGCCGATCAGGAGAGGAATATGTGAAATGAAAGGGACTATTTTTGTCGGCGATAAACTTATCACTGAAGCCGTACTGGTAGCCCAAATAGTAAAAAGACCAAAAGCCTAAATTAATGATCAGCCCGCTCGCCCATATACATCCTAACGCCAAAATCGGGAGCAATGTTAAAATTGATCCGTTTGCGGTGGTACATGAAGATGTAGAAATTGGCGAGGGTACTTACATTATGTCGCACGCCACGATAATGAACGGCTCAAGAATAGGCAAACATTGCAAGATTTTTCCAAATGCTGTGATCAGCGGAATACCGCAGGACTTAAAGTTTGTGGGCGAACAAACGACCGCAGAGATCGGCGACAATACGAGCATACGCGAAAGTGTAACGGTAAACCGGGGAACGCGTGCAGCCGGCAAAACTGTTGTTGGAAGTAATTGCCTTTTGATGGCCTACAGCCATGTTGCACACGATTGTGTATTGGGCAACTATGTTATCCTGGCCAACTCGGTTCAACTTGCCGGCCATGTAGAAGTGGGTGACCATGCTGTTCTTGGCGGACTTTCCGGCGCACACCAGTTTACCCGGATCGGAGCACACACCTATATCGCAGGAAGCACCGTAATTCGCAAAGACATTCCTCCATACGTTAAAGCCGCAAGGGAACCCATGAGTTATATGGGCGTAAACATCGTTGGGTTGCAGCGCTGCGCTTTTGACGATCAAAAAATTAAAAAGATCTCCGAGATATACCACGTCCTTTTTGTAGAAAAACATACAACTTCGTACGCGCTGGAAGTTATCGCTTCCACTTTCGACGCCAGCCCCGAGCGCGACTTCATCCTGGATTTTGTAAAGAGTTCAAAAATCGGGATTATCAGGAGACCATCCAAAACGTCGAATGATGAGGATAACGTTTTCTGACGCAGGAAAGCGATTTAACCGCGATTGGATATTTCGACACTTCACCTATACCTTTAATCCCGGCGAGTCTTACGCCATCACCGGTCCGAATGGAAGCGGCAAAAGCACCCTTCTTCAGTCGCTGGGCGGAAGCATGGAGGTCAGTGAAGGGAGTGCCTCCTGGAGCATAAGCAGGAAGACAGCCAACGCCGGATTCTCCGACGTAGACAAGGAATCTGTTCACCAGTTTGTTGCTATGGCGGCACCCTACCTCGAATTGATTGAGGAAATGACTGCCACTGAATTCCTGCAATTTCACAGTCGTTTCAAAAAATTAGCTGAAGGCCATGAGATTGGTGAAATACTGGCCATCGTTGACCTTGGAAAAGCCGGGGACAAACAAATCCGGTATTATTCCTCCGGTATGAAACAGAGGGTAAAGCTGGCCCAGGCTTTTTTTTCGGCTGTTCCGATCTTACTACTCGATGAACCCTGCACCAACCTGGATGAAAGCGGCTACCGGCTCTACAACAAATTGATTGAGCAGTATGGCACCGGAAAAACAATTGTGGTTAGCAGTAACGACACCAACGAATATGCTTTTTGTAATCACCGGATAAAAATGCAAGACTTTAAGTGAGCAAGGGGCTTTTTAGCCATGTCCCCTGCTCGCGATTAGTAAGTTTAGATCGGTGAACTTAAGGTCGAACCGTTGACTCAGGTAAAAATTCGTAAGGTGACCTTTATAGAGATAGATCCCATGCCTTAAATTGAAATTGTGCCAAACCATTTCATCAAATCCACCTTCTTCACTAACATTCAGTAGCAGCGGCATCAATACATTGCTGATTGCCTGGCTTGCCGTACGGGCAAAGCCGCTCGGAATATTTGGTACGCAATAATGAATAACACCATGCTTGATGCAGGTAGGATGCTCGTGGGTGGTAATCTCGCTGGTTTCAAAACATCCTCCCCGATCGATACTTACGTCGATGATTACACTGCCGGGGCGCATGGCCTGAACCATATCTTCTGTAACGATCAGTGGGGCACGGCCATAAGTATTGCTGATTGCTCCTACAGCAACTTCGCACGTTTTAAGTTGCTTGGCCAATATTTTTGGTTCAATTACGCTGGTCCAAACCCTGATCCCAAGGTTGTTCTGTAACCGTTTAAGCCGGTAAACGTCGTTGTCGAAAACCTTTACCGAGGCGCCTAAAGCAAGTGCGGTACGGGTTGCGAATTCGCCGACTACGCCCGCGCCGATAATGATCACCTTTGTTGGAGGAATCCCGCTGATACCACCCAACAACACCCCTTTACCACTATTCGCACTGCCAAGGTATTGTCCTGCGATCAGCATAACTGCACCGCCTGCAATCTCGCTCATGCTTCTTACAATGGGGTAGGTTCCACTATCGTCTTTAAGATTTTCAAAGCTTAAACCCGTGATACGCTTGTCCATCATTTTTCTCAACAAATCACTTTTCATTGCCGAAAGGTGAATCGGTGAAATGATGGTTTGGTTTAACTGCAACAAGGGAATATCTTCTTCTATAACCGGTGCGCTTTTAACCAGTATAGGGGAGCGAAAAACCTCTTCGCGATCGTAAGTAATTTTTGCACCGGCTTCACTGTAATCTTTATCCGTGTATTTACTGCCGTCGCCCGCGGTATGTTCCATGGTAACCTGGTGACCGTTGCTCACCAGTACGTTCACGCCTTCAGGGGTTAGTGCAATCCGGTTTTCCTGGAAGGCAGTTTCCTTAGGAATGCCAAGGTGTAATTGGGCGCCCTGGGGTTTAACGTCCAGTTTTTCCTCCAGGGTTTCGTAATTGAATGATGTACTTACAATAGGTTTTACACTTGACATGAGGCCTTTTTAAACTGGTTTTTCGATTATAAAAATAATTACACCGGGGATTCGCCCGATTAAAGCTAAGACGTTTTTACGTAAATAAATTTTCCTGTGTTTATGATAATGCAGGCGCTGAAATACGGCGGCGTTCATTATCCTGGATACATAAATAAAGATGAAGGGTATGCTCGGGCAGGAGTTCGATTGCCCGATCCGGCCACTCAACCAGGCAAAGCTGGTTGCTATAGAGCGGATCCTCTACCCCTGCCTGCACCGCCTCGTCTTCATCTTTCAACCTGTACCAATCCATATGATAAATCGCGCCCAGGTTTGGGCTGCTATATTCATTGATGATGGCATATGTGGGGCTGCCCACCGCTGAAGTTACCCCAAGCACATCGCATAGACTGTGAATGAAGGTTGTTTTGCCCACTCCCATCTCACCATGAAAAGCCCACACCGAATGCCCTTTACCCCACGCATAAACCTGTCTTGCAGCGTCCTGAAGGTTGGCTTTGGTGAAACTGATCTCCATTTTGCAAACCTACACTACCGTTCGCAGTTAAACCAATGATTATAGTGAAACAAGTAATTGACTTACCTGGAATGTGCCATTGTAACCCTAACCACAACATCGTACTGAACCGGTGAAAACTTATTGAAAAGATAAAATCGGCGATTTGCAACATGGTATATAAGATAACCACTGTGGCTAACCTTCAGCCGCCGACGGAAAAGTAATTTTGTGAAAACAGCAGGAATACTGCCAGGATTGCTCCAGGAGCGCATTGGAGCAATTGTTGACAACGCTATTAATATCGATGATTATGGAAAAGGTAAATTGGAAAGTGGAGGGGATGACATGCAGCAACTGTGCACTGTCGGTAAACAAAGTATTGTCGAGGCAAGGCATGAAGGATGTTGCGGTTAATGCGATCACCGGCGACGTTGCCTTTCACACCAGCGACACAAACGGCTCACTTGAAAAAGCGAAAAAGAACATACAGGATCTTGGCTACACCATCGTGTCAGACCAGTTGGCGCCAGTAAAAAATAAGCAGAAATTCCTGAAGACTACCTGGCAGAAATTTCTTTTCTGCCTGCCTTTTACGCTTGTACTTATGGCGGGCCACATGAGCATGTCCGCAGGCTTTCACATCCTGCATAACCCCTATCTGCAACTTGCACTTTGCCTGCCGGTATACATCGTCGGGATGAACTTTTTTGGAAAGAGTGCCTTGCGTAGTCTTCGCAGCGGGGTCCCTAATATGAATGTGCTTATTGCGCTGGGCGCGACTGCAGCATTTATTTACAGCATCATCGGCACTGTTACCCAAGATCCGTCAAAAATATTTTATGAGACGGCCGCTTCCATTCTGACGATTGTCTTTTTCGGTAACTGGCTCGAAGATTTTTCCATCGCAAAAACCCAGAAGTCGATCAGCGACCTTACGAAGCACCAGAAAGTAATGGCGAATATGATCGCATACGATGATCAGCACAACGAGAACATTTTTCCTATCGAAAATACGGACCTAAAGGTTGGCGATCTTATCCTGGTCAAAGCAGGCGAGCAGGTGCCTATGGACTGCAAAGTGCTTACCGGCGAAGCTGAAGTGAATGAGGCCATCATCAGCGGAGAAAGCCTGCCGGTTTTCAAAAAGCAGAACGACGTGCTCATCGGAGGTAGCATTATTGCCAATGGTACAATCAAAGCCTATGTGACCGCTGTAGGCAAAGACACCGTATTGAATGGTATCGTCGACATGATGAAGAAGGCGCAGGGTCATAAGCCACCCGTTCAGCAACTTGCTGATAAGATCAGCGGAATATTCGTACCAGTGGTCCTTGCTATCTCGGTTTTAACCGTCGGGGGTAATT
>JASLBT010000099.1 GCA_030146445.1 Segetibacter sp.
ATGGCCCCACTCGCCCAAATCAACCAAAACTGGACCTTATTTCTCGACCGTGATGGTGTCATCAACGTCGACATGGAGGATGGATACATATTAAAGTGGGAAGGTTTTGAATTTCTTGAAGGCTCGTTAGAAGCCATCCGGATCTTGTCCGGCATTTTTAAAACAATCGTGATCGCCACAAATCAACGCGGCATTGGTAAAGGACTGATGACGGTAGCTGACCTCGATAGCATTCACACCAATATGCTTTGCCAGGTTACTGCTGCAGGCGGACGAATAGATAACATTTACTACTGTGCTGCACTTGACGACGCAGCCCCCTGCCGTAAGCCCAATATCGGGATGGCAGAGCAGGCAAAGCTTGATCATCCCCTGATTGAATTCACAAAAAGCGTAATGGTCGGCAACAGGTTAACCGATATGGGCTTCGCCCGCAATGCAGGAATGTTGGCTGTTTTTATCGCGTCCACGAACCCTGAAGTTCCGTTCCCACATCCTGATATTGACTTCCGTTTCAACAGCCTGTACGAATTTGCAATGGCCCTAAGCGCGGCTTTAACAAAAACCTAAAAACAAACGACCGCAATCATATTCACAATTCGTTTCGATGGCAGGAGCCTATATTCGTATCCTGAAAGTCTACTATGCGTCGAATTGTTTTTTTACTGGCACTTTTAACAGCGTTCAACGTCCACGCCCAAAGGTTGGTGAAATCGAACTACACCCAACTGGCGAAGGCAGAAGATACCTTAAAAACGTATGCGCGCAACATGATCATCGACCGCGATGCCAACGTACGTTTTGCTGCGGACAGCCAGTTTATCCGGTCACTGGTTCGACTGCTCAGAACCCCTTATTCTTTTGATTATCCTTTCGACTCGCTTGAGACCGTCTCAAGGGTATATGCACCCGACAGCACTTTCCGGGTGTTTAGCTGGCAATACAGCCGGGATGAAAATTATTATCGCCAACGCGGCGCGATACAGGTGCGCACAGCTGATGGTTCACTCAAACTGTATCCGCTGCTCGACATGAGCGAATTTACCACCGCTCCCCAGGACTCTGTCCGGACCCCACAAAACTGGATCGGTGCCATATATTATGGCATCATTATGAAAACCCACAACAACAAAAAGTATTACACTTTATTGGGCTTCGACGACAATAACCTGAGAAGTACCAGGAAGTGGATCGAAGTACTCACATTTGATGAGGCCGGCAGACCTATTTTCGGTGGCCCTACGTTCACCGTGAAAAACGACCAGTTAAAAAATACTACGACCTCTACACGATTTCTCCTTGAATACAAAAAAGAAGGTCGGGCACGCATGAACTACGACCGCGAGATGGACATGATCGTTTATGACCACCTGATCAGCGAAGACAATACTCCGGACCGCCCTTATACCATGGTGCCCGATGGAGACTACGAAGGATTTAGGTGGGCCGATGGCCGCTGGGTGCACGTAGAAAAGGTATTCGATTTCAAGCTTAAAGATGGTGAAGCACCAATCCCCGAACCATTAAAGGACGATAAAGGCGGCAGCAATGAAGAAAAACTCCTGCTCCAGTCGGAAAAAAATATGAACCGCGGGAAGCAGACCACTGAGCCTGTTAAAACTACTCCTAAGAAATCAAAAAAGCGCAACTAACAATCAGTAAACCGGTATTGCTTTTTTAATTACTTAATGGTAATTGAAACTACTTTTTGTCAAAAAGTTTTGCCATTCCCCCTTTATATTCGACTTCCTGGCCATAGCCGCTAATAATGCCCATCGTATTACTGACCTCGATGCCCATCGCGTTACCACCTACCTTCACCCCTTTGATGGGTAGCGGCGTTCCTGAGACACTCAGCTCGCCGGAATTTTTAATACCAAAGTCTGCGAATTCTTTGTTGTTGTCGAAGCTGATGTATAATTGGCTCTTTACTTCAGCAGTCAGTAGTTTTCCAAAAAATTGAACCTTAGCTCCGGGACCAAGGAGCAGCGTAGACTTACCCGTTTTAAATTCATGTTCATAACCGGCCATAATTCCTGCGCCGCCTTCGAGCTGATATTTGGAGCAATCCGCTTTCAACGTCAGCACCTGAAGTTGTAATTCGATGTTCGCCCATGCAGGACAATCCAATCTCCACGCACGATCCGACTCCAATAACCTTTCAAGTTCCTCCTTGTCGTAATTTGAATCACATGGGACAAGCAGGTTGCTAAAATCGGCATTATTTAACATGGTCATGCCAAGCGAGAGGTAATTGAAATAACCTGCGACGGCGTTGTATACCAACATCTGGTTCGATCGGCTTGGGTTTAATTGTACAATAGCAATTAACTGGTTGATGTACGATTTCCAACGCTGCTGGCCTACTTTCATCACCCTGCCTAGAACAGTTCCAACCTGTTCTACCATTTTGTTGGCGATGGGAAGCTTAATCTCTTCGCAACACTTAACCTCAAAGGCCTTTTGCAGTTCAAGGCTGCTGCCCGGTTCAGGCTTAGGGCATTGAACCCTGATGATCGCATGGGATGCAAGTTCGACCGCTTCCCTGATCTGCCTATGATCGCTATCGGTGAAGTTTATGAGGTAGCCGGTGTTGAATTCTTCATTCAATTGCTCCAGCATTACGTCAACTACCCCTTCGTAAACACTTGCTCTTTGTTGTCCTTCGGCTGCAGTATAACCGAGCCCTGTTTTTGTTGCATTGTTTTGCCAAAAGAAGTACTCCGCTTGTACACTTGTCGCGTACTGCGCGAATTCCCGCTTTCTTACAACAATCTCTTTAGCGGAACCAGGCACATTCGGAAAAGAGAACTTTCCAAGGTTGATCTCTTCGAAAAAATTTTTTTCCTCGCGGCCACTTCTGCGCTGCTTCTGCCGCATGAGTTCACCGAGGTTAAATTTCCTGCCCATCCGTTGCGCATGCGCCATAGTGCTGCGCCGCATAGCAATACTGAGTTCTCGATTAAAACATTTCATAGCTGCATCATATTCTTTTTTAAACATGTGCAACATTCCCATGGTATGATTAGCCTCTACATTCAAAGAATCTAACTCAAGGCACCGGTTCAGATAGGATGCAGCTTTCAACATATCGCCCAATCCCATAAAGCTTTGGCCAATGTTGTTCAATACGATGCTGCTGTTGGGCAACCTTTCGAGGCAGTATTGCAGCAGCGGAACTGCTTTCTGCTCAACACCCACCATGTTGAACATGGCCCCGAGGTTATTCAACATCAACAATGAATCGGGTGCATTCTTTGCAGCCATCATCATCAACATCATACCTTCTTTTGGATCGCCTCCATAAAAGCTTGCGATCGCCGCCTCATGTATCGTTTCCAGTTTTGTTGATGCCGTATATTTTTGTATTTCCCCGACCCTTGGCGCTGGTATCCCTGTTTGTATCTGTTGTATAGACTCCTGTACCTGCGCCACCAGTTCGGTCCGCGTTGGCGGACGTGACGGGATTAACGAAAGGCGTTTTACATCCTTAACCGGCTGCTTTAACTCGTAACCGGGTATCAGGTTTTCATTGATGACCAGGTTATTTTCGCGGGCATAAGTGGCCGCCTGCTGACCTGCCTGTTTGATGTAATTTTTTTTATAAGCCTCCAGTTCTGCGGGGCTCATCTTCATCAGCTTGTTGATGTCGGGCATAGCCGGCATTGCTGGTTTGGTTTGAGCGCCGGCGATTGTTGTAGCAAGGGCTACTATCATGACCAGGAATATCTTTTGCATTGTTTTAAACTTAAAGGGAAATCGCTTCATCAGCGGAAACTGTTCCGGTTAATACTAAATTTTGCCCGAATGTAATTTTGACTATTGCTTGTTGAAATGCATGAGCGAATGAATTGGAACAACGTTTGGATCAATTGCGTCGGGGGATTGCCGGATTGGGTATTGGGGTTTGGGTATTATGGTATGGAGGTATTGGGATTGACGGATTACGGATTGGCGAATTGCGGAGTGAAGAGTGGTATTGGGTATTATGGTATTTGGATTGGCGGATTTCGGATTGGCGAATTGCGGATTGAAGAATGGTAT
Source organism: Segetibacter sp. (assembly GCA_030146445.1). GTDB lineage: Bacteria > Bacteroidota > Bacteroidia > Chitinophagales > Chitinophagaceae > Segetibacter. The sequence continues at coordinate 4,045 of JASLBT010000099.1, forward strand.
TGGGTATTATGGTATTGAGGTATTGGGATTGACGGATTACGGATTGGCGAATTGCGGAGTGAAGAGAGGTATTGGGTATTATGGTATTGAGGTATTGGGATTGACGGATTCCGGATTGGCGAATTGCGGATTGGCGGATTGCGGATTGAAAAAGAAGCCGTTCCATGCGTTAAAAGTTCATGGTAAGGGCTGAAAGCTGCACCTCAGACTTGTCCTTTCCGGAGCACGAACTTTCGTTGGTCTCGGGTTCGTTTTTGTTTTTGAATTGAATTTGGAATTTTTTACCGCAGAGAACGGGAGAAGCGGAGGTGACGCAGAGAGAGAGAGGATTGGCGGATTACGAATTCCGGATTGGCGAATTTCGAGTCGTACTCCCGTCCGAATGGCTCAGCCGGGCGGGCTTGTGTGGTAATTATTTATTCGGCTTATGTGAAAGACCACCAGGGGTGATGAAGTTTGATAAGCACGTCTTCGGTGAAAACCGGTGGCGACTTGCCGAAAACCAAAAGCCGGGAAAGAGCTGATCTCAGCAACCTTCCCGGCTTGTATAAACACTTTGATGGTGTTGAATTTAATCCAGCTTAAGCACCGCCAGGAAGGCCTCCTGCGGAACTTCAACGTTCCCGATTTGTCGCATGCGCTTTTTACCTTCTTTCTGCTTTTCCAAAAGTTTCCGCTTCCGGCTGATGTCACCACCGTAACATTTTGCGGTAACATCTTTACGCATTGCGCTAATGTTTTCGCGGGCCACAACCTTGGCACCAATGGCTGCCTGTATGGCGATCTGGAACTGCTGACGCGGGACGAGCTCTTTGAGTTTCTCGCATAGTTTACGTCCGAAATCATGCGAACGGGCACGGTGGATCAATGCACTTAATGCGTCCACCTTATCACCATTCAGCAGGATATCCATTTTCACAATGTCGCTTTCGCGATAGCCAATCGGGGTATAGTCAAAAGATGCATAACCTCTCGTTTGGCTCTTCAATTTATCGTAAAAGTCAAATACAATTTCCGTTAAGGGCATTTCGAAAATCAGCTCAATCCTTGTTGGCGTGAGGTAACTTTGGTTGATGAGAATGCCGCGTTTGCCGAGGCACAAGGTCATAATGTTGCCAATGTATTCGGCCATCGTCACGATCGTCGCACGAATAAAGGGCTCCTCGATCATGTCGAGCTTAGTGGGCTCCGGCATTTCAGAGGGATTATTCACCACGATTTTATCGCCCTTCGAAGTGTAAGCGATAAAACTTACGTTAGGCACCGTTGTAATAACCGTCTGGTTGAATTCGCGTTCCAGCCTTTCCTGGATGATTTCCATGTGGAGCATGCCCAGGAAACCGCACCTGAAGCCGAAGCCCAGGGCCTGGGAAGTTTCAAGCTCAAAAGTCAGGGAAGCGTCGTTGAGTTGAAGCTTGTCCATGCAATCGCGCAATTCCTCAAACTCGTCGGTATTGACGGGGAATATCCCCGCAAAGACCATCGGTTTTACTTCGGAGAAACCTTTGATCATTTCTGCCGGGTTATTCGCCAGGGTAATGGTATCACCCACTTTTACCTCCTTGGCATTTTTGATACCCGTAATGATATAACCCACGTCCCCGGTTTTCACTTCATCTTTCGGCGTCATCGTAAGTTTCAAAATCCCAACTTCGTCGGCAATATAATCCTGGCGTGTGCTGGCAAACTGTATTTTATCGCCGCGCTTAAGGCTGCCGTGCATGATCCGGTAGTAAATGATGATACCCCGGAAACTGTTGAAAACACTGTCGAAAACAAGGGCCTGCAAAGGTGCATTTGGGTCACCATGGGGCGCCGGAATACGTTCTATGATGCCGGCCAGGATCTCTTCAATACCGATCCCGCTTTTGCCGCTGGCCAGCAAAATGTCGTCGGGTTTACAACCAATAAGTTCAATAATCTGGTCTTTAGTCTCTTCTACCATCGCACCTTCCATATCGATCTTGTTCACCACCGGTATGATCTCGAGGTTATTGTCGATGGCCAGATACAGGTTCGAAATGGTTTGCGCCTGGATACCTTGCGAGGCGTCTACAAGCAGCAGTGCTCCTTCGCATGCCGCCAGTGCACGACTGACTTCATAGCTAAAGTCGACATGACCAGGAGTATCAATAAGATTAAGTGTATAGGTGTCTCCTTTGAAGGTATAATTGATCTGGATAGCATGGCTTTTAATCGTAATCCCTTTTTCCCGCTCCAGGTCCATATCATCGAGCACTTGCGCCTGCATGTCGCGGTCGCTGATCGTGTTTGTAAATTCAAGCAACCTATCGGCCAGGGTGCTTTTACCGTGGTCGATGTGTGCGATAATGCAAAAGTTCCGGATATTCTTCATACGGCGGCAAATTTAGCGATGTACGGCCATAAAAGTACCGGCGGGCCTGTATAAGATGGCACCTAAATCAAGGTTGGCGAATTAATTAACAGGATTTATCTCTTGCCGCCCCGACATGGGCTAATTATACCCTGGACTACAGGGAATTCCGATGGCGCCGTGTTGGTGAAAACGCGCGTAAAAATTAAAAGTGGTGAAGCATTTTGTTGCACCAGCATTACCTTGTGAATCTGTTCAGGAAGTAAATTTATACGGCGAATGAAACCATTAATCGTTTTAGTTGTTGCGTTTCTAACTTCCGCACTCATCACGTGGGTTGGGGCAACCCGCATTGATTATGGACTATGCGGCCGCATAGCAATGGCGTTTATGCTGGTGTTCACGGCCGTAGGACATTTTGTATTTACCAGCGGGATGGCGCAAATGCTACCTGCCTTTGTTCCCTTTAGAAAAGAACTGGTGTACTTCACCGGCATTATCGAAATTGTTGCTGCAGCAGGGCTATTGCTTAATGCCACTGCGAAAGAGACAGGTTGGTTCCTGATCGTGTTTTTTATTGTGCTGTTCCCGGCCAATGTTTATGCCGCTATCAATAAAGTAGATTTTGAAACCGGCACTAATACTGGCCCCGGGCCGGCTTACCTATGGTTTCGGCTGCCCCTGCAGGTGTTTTTTATAGTTTGGGTCTACTACTTTGCTATATACAAGCTGTAAAAACCAAACATAATTGCCAGTATGTTGTCTAACCGCAAAGGGAGAAGTTATTTGCGATCAGCTGCCTAATCGTCGCCTGCCGGGCAATGTTGCCGGGATTTATCCGGGTGATCGGGAACAGTCCTGGATCAAATATTGACACGATCATGCATTCCTTCAGCTTGTTACTATGCGCTCCAATATGCTTGCAGCAGTTTACATTTAAATTGAGCAGCGATCATGCTTCCCGGTTTTATAGAGGAGCGATTAACATTCTGCCTGTCCGACTAGGGAGTTTCCATTTAACATTCAACATAACACCAACACTCGTAACTGGTCATTAATACGTTCTGCCGTCGATCACCTTTTTGCCTTTTTTGCCAAGTTTCTTCTCGAATTCAACCACTTCTTTAGGCTTTACTTTTTTGGGAGCATTGGCGGTTTTGCTGGCCGAACTGTCGGAAGCATTTTGACCGCCCTGAGCGGCAAGTCTTGCGTTCGGATCTTCCAGCTTATCGAGGAAATAAGTTTCGGATTTAGCGAGCATGCCCGTAGCCGGATCGTAATGTCGCCAGGTGCCGTGTTTTACTGCCGTGCCTTCTATTTTGATCACCTTCATTTCAACTTTACCAGGATCGGCGAGATCCGGTACCTCGATGGTATCGTACGGGTTGGTAGGGTTAACGGCTTTCCAGCTTTCTTCGCGAACGATGCCGCGAATGTTGAAGTACTGGTTTTTCCCGTCTTTATTACCCCACCGATAGTTCTCAATGGCGAACAGGTCGCCTTGTTGCGTATAGACCCGCCATTTACCTTCTTTTTTGCCGTCCCGGTAAACGCCTTCTTCGTCGTAGCCCGGCTCGCCACGAACGCCCGGAACTTTAACCACCCACTTACCCTGGCGGCGATCCTGGTGATCAATGGCGTTCAACGTGTCGCGCTTTGAGCCGATTGAAAAACTTTTGTATTGGCCGAATGACTGCAGGCTAACTGAGAGCAAGAGCAACAGGAATAAACGCATATGCATAGTTTATAAACCGAAATTAGATTTTAATTGCACATGCCTCTGTAAGCGCGGCGAAATTAACGTTTGCTTGATTGCCTGATCCGGCTTTTGGCTTCGGCAGGTCCGTACTTATTTGTGCGCGGTGTGCCGGCTAAGTTGCGCGGATTGAAGAATAACCGCAGAGAACGGGAGATGCCGAAATTGCGCAGCGAGGGAAGATTGTGTATTAAGGATCGCGAACTACTTATCAACTGTTTGCCAATGCCGGTAGTTCGGGGAAATCATTAGTGCCTAAGTGAACGGACAAACGGAGGCAAGAATGTCTGCGATAACGTCGGACGCAATTTTTCGTCACTTCGTCAGTCGGCAATTTCACTTTCGCGGCAAAGTGGTGGTCTCTTCTAAGATAATCCCCGCGAGGTTCAGGCTTTGGTAGTGATCCCCAATGCAGTTATTTTATAAGCTCATAAATGGGTTCGCCAATGCATCCATTCGGCTCCTGGATGTGCAGAATTGCGGCAAGAGTGGAGGCGATATCGGTCATATAGACCCTGCGGTTCGTAGTTCCATGTTTCACACCCCATCCCATCCAAACCAATGGAAGATGGGTATCATAGGCGTTCCATGAACCATGGGTGGTGCCGGTTGCAGAGGCCGCATTTCCTGAATAATATGCCGGATCAAGAATGATGCTGATCGCACCAGATCGCTTGACGTTGTAGCCGTTTTGTATCTTCATCCGGATTTGTTCCGGGATACCCGCCGCCCCTGCTTTGTCGTTGTCGACCACGAAGGAAATACCAGGCTTTCCCCTTAATAACGAAATAATTTCTTTTCGGATGTTTTCTTCGTTTAGCTTTTCGCTGGCAATCAGGGCATTATTGAGGTGAACCTGGTAGTTACTGAAACTAAGCACGATGTTTTTCGCTTTATAAGTTAGTTCGAGTGCTGCATTTAGCTCTCTCAACAACTCACTGCCTCTCCAGTATCCCGCAGGAATCTTATGATCGAGTAAGAAGTTCGGATTGTTTGCAGCACCATGATCGGCTGTCAGGAACACCGTATAATTGCCCTTACCGGTTTGTGCATCAAGGAAAGTCAGCAGGCCTGCAATGTCGCGATCCAACCGGAGGTAGCAATCTTCCGTTTCTATTGCATTTACGCCAAACTTGTGTCCAATATAATCCGGTGAAGAGAAACTTACGGCGAGAAAATCGGTGCTGCTCCCTTTACCCAACTGTTCGTTTTTTATGACCGCCCTGGCCAAATCGGCGGTGAGTGTATTGCCATACGGAGTCGTACGAATAATGCTGTAATCCTTTGCAAACATGCCCGACGTTTTTACAGGCAAAGTGGGACCGGACGTTCCAGTGAATTTGCCTTCATAGGGATTTTCATCTCGCGAACTTTGCACGTAAGTTGACGTATCGTACAATGGCTTCCAGTCCTGCTTCAGGTATTGGGCCGGAAGCTTTTTGGCGTTGAACTCGTTTAACCAAGGCGGAAGGGCATTCATATAATAGGTACTGGAGATCCAATTTCCGGAAGGGTCATCGAACCAGTAGGCAGCATCGGCAGCATGACCGGCCGGCAATATGCTACCGCGGTCTTTCAGGGCGACGCCGATGACCTTCGAACGGAAGTTAGTGGCAAGCTTGAGCTCATCAGCGATGGTGTTTGCCAACAGGTTTCTTGGCGACATCCTGCCCGCAGCCGAAGTACTGCCCACGGTTTTTACGGTACTGTCTTCTGTGCAGTACATTGTTTTTCCGGTAGCTTCAACAATAAAGTCGTTTCCGGTGATGCCATGTATTGCAGGTACACTGCCGCTGTAGATTGTACTGTGACCGATGGCGGTAACTGAGGGCAGGTAATTGATATAAGTATTTTCGCAACTAAATCCTTCAGCAAGTAGTCGACGAAAGCCCCCTTGCTGGTACCGGTCGTAGTACCGATAAAGATAATCCCATCGCATCTGGTCGATCACGATGCCCACAACAAGTTTTGGCCGGGGCAAAGCCGCGGACTTCTGAGGCGCGGTTGTTTTCTGGGAAAGGCAATGAAAGCTGAGCAGTATAAAGGCAACCAGGAAAATGGATTTCATTTGAAGACGTTTAGAAGTCGGCTGAGGCGATAGAGCAACCCGCTTTAATCATAAATTCAGGTGCCGAAGTAAGGAAATAAAATACTTCACAAGTATTAATTCTTTTTTATTTTACGCACCCTGACAGTTCTCACCGTGGTAGACCGGCAGCTTCAATCTGCTGTACGATTTACCAAACCATGAGGGCCTCTACCGGATCGATCGAAGCATTATTGGTATCTTGATCATTTGGAAGTTACCGCATCAGGTACATGCCGGGTTTATCAATGACTGAATTGGACATATGTTGTTGTGTGGGAAAACCATCGAACAACATTGCCTGGTTGGTATCGTTAAAAAAAGACTCATCATTGACAAGGGTTCGACTTTTCGGTTCACGTGTCACTGATTACATTTAAATTATATCTCATGTCTCAGATGCTAAAATTGTCGCAAACCATAAAATATGTGGTGCTTGCCGATGATGACGAAGATGACGTTCTCGTATTCAGGGATGCGGTCCAAAAGACCTGTAACGCTATTGAACTACAGGTGGTAGCCGATGGTGATCAGTTGATGGATCTCCTGAAAGTGATTGCAGTTCCCGACCTTATACTTATCGACCTGAATATGCCTGGCACAAGCGGCAAAGAATGCCTCCAGATGATCAGGGCAGACCAACGGTTCAAAAGCACAAAGCTGATGATCTTTTCGATCTCAAACACGCATAAAGACATTCAATATTGCCTGAACAATGGAGCGGATTACTACACGGTTAAGTTCGGCAGCCTGCGGCAACTTTCAGAGTTGGTCGAGGACATCTGCAGGGGAGAATTAAAAAACAGGTTTACTATTGGAAGTTAAGGGATTTCACTGCGGAGCGGTTAAAGTTGACTGCTTGATAAGTTGAGTAGTTAGCCAAATGGAGAAAGAAAAGTTGACTGGTTGATTGGTTGATAAGTTGACTTATACGTCGATGATATGATCAGTGCAGGAAACCCGTTTTTACATTTTGCATTTTTACTTTTGCATTTTTACTGTTGACCTCACCGCGGAGAACGGGAGAAACAGAGTGACGCAGAGAAGAGAGTTGATCAGTTGACAAGTTGATTGGTTGATGAGTTGAGCAACAAATGAACCGAGATCATTTTTGCCCGGGCAGTTTTCAATTTTGACTTTTGATTTTGACTTTTGACTTCACCAACAACTCGTGAGAATGGGCAATGATGAGCGTTGAGAAATTTTTTTGAACCAGAGGTTAGGAATGCTATTGCACATCGTTGCCCGCCCGCTGCGCAGTCGGACGGGCGTCGCACTCTTGTACTGAAATTCCATTGGGGAGCCTGGATCTCCGAACCGCTACACAAATATCTTTTGTGAAAGTTGACTGGTTGATAAGTTGAGTAGTTAGCCAAAGGAGAGAGAAAAGTTGACTGGTTGATTGGTTGATAAGTGGACTTATACGTCGATGATATGATCAGTGCAGGAGACCCGCTTTTACATTTTGCATTTCTAATTTTGCATTTTTACTGTTGACCTCACCGCCGAGAACGTGAGTAGCAGAGGTGACGCAGAGAAGAAGGTTGATCAGTTGAGTAGTTGATAAGTTGAGCACTTAACCGAAGAGAGAGAGGAAAGTTGACTGGTTGATTGGTTGATAAGTGGACTTATACGTCGATGATATGATCAGTGCAGGAGACCCGCTTTTACATTTTGCATTTTACATTTTGCATTTTAATTTTGCAGTTCGACTTTTGACTTTTAAGCTTGACTTTCGCGTTTCTCATAAGCCGCAGTCACCCGATCCAGTAATTCGATGAACTTCTCGATACTCGCGTCGTAACCATATCCCTGGGGAGCGAGCCGGTTTTCTTCGGCGTCTAAGAAGAAGTAGTATGGCTGTGTATTGGCACCAAACTTTGTTACCTGGAAGTCTGCATGTTTATCGCCAAGTGTTTCCACCTGCTTATTCAAAGCTTTAGAAAAGTACACTTCGCCGGGCTGAAGATCTATCTCCTGGACATCCACATACAACGACACGATAACAAAGTTTTCTTTCAGCCTTTGCATCACACGGGGGTCACTCCAGACCTGCCCTTCCATCTTACGACAATTTACACAGTTGATCCCGGTAAAGTCAAGCATCAACGGCTTCTTAACCTTACGCGCAACAGCAAGCGCTTCATCGTAATCAAAGTAGGTGATCATCCCATATTTGGTAACCACCTCCGGTTCGTAAATCTTCATCCGGTCGTAGTACTTTATGGGTGCCGGTAAACCATCAGCTTCTACAGTTAAACTGCTGTGCGTGCCACCACCGCGGCCAAGTGCAGCTGTGCCCGTAAAGTCCTGTGTTCCCATTGGCGGAACAAAGGCGCTGATGCCCTTCAGCGGTGCCCCCCACATCCCGGGCACGAGGTATACCGCAAAGAAAAAAGCGGCCATGGCGAAAAACAAGCGGGTGACACTAAGGTGTTGCAGGCCGTAGTCGTTTTTAGGCAGCTCATCGTCATGACTAAAGCGTATCTTACCCAGGAGGTACATGCCGAGTAATCCAAAAATCACAATCCACAGTGCAATAAATATCTCCCGGTCTAAAATGCGCCAGCCTTTTGCAAGATCGGCATTCGATAGAAATTTGAGCGCAAGCGCCAGTTCGAGAAAGCCAAGGGTCACTTTAACCGCATTCAGCCATCCTCCTGCCCTGCCGAGCATGTTAAGCTTACTCGGGAAAAAAGCAAACAATGCGAAAGGCATTGCCAGCGCAAGTGAAAAACCAAACATGCCTACAAGCGGACCGTAGTAACTGCCTTTAGCTGCAAGTACCAGCAGGTTGCCGATAATCGGCCCCGTACAGGAAAATGATACCAGCACCAGGGTAAGTGCCATGAAGAAAATACCTGCAAAACTGCCCATACCAGCCTTGGTATCCACTTTGGTACTCCACGAAGAAGGCAGCGAAATGTCAAACGCCCCCAAAAACGATATACCAAAAACCAGGAAAAGAACAAAAAACACCAGGTTGGCAATCCAGTTTGTCGCGAGGTTGTTGAGGGCAGCAGGACCGAAGATCAGGGTGATTAAAAACCCAAGTAAGGTGAAGATGAGGATTATGGAGGCGGAATAATAAATCGCGTTCCTCAATCCCTCTTTCCTGCTTTTACTGCGTTTTGTGAAAAAGCTGACGGTAATAGGGATCATCGAATACACGCATGGTGTCAATAGTGCCAAAAGGCCTCCCGCAAACGCAGTAACAAATATCCACCACAATGACCTGTTTCCGGTAATACCTTCAACTGTCACCGCGGAGGAAGTGCTTTCTTCAAGTTCTTCGCGTGGAACATAAAATTTAACGGGCTGTTCCCCCGAGAGATAAGCGTCTCCTTGCTTATAGGCCAGGCTGATCAGCCCTTTGAATACCACACTGTCTGTAGCAGGCACCGCTGCCTTTTGGTGCCATTCAAGGCTGTCGCTCACAAACCGAACCATCGCACCTAAGGCCGCATCGCTTTCTCTTTGCACACCTGTCTTTTCAACAACACTATCCGGCAGGTATTTAGCAAAACTGCTGTCAAACGTCAGGGTTGAGAAAAGGGGATCATCCGCTGATTTCTGAATGGCATAAACCTTCATACCAGCCGGTATCTTTGCTTTTACCTTAAGCAAAACTTCCTTGGGACTTATCCTTTCGGTACTAAACCCAAAGTTAACCGGTAATGAGTCCTGGGCAGAAGCGCCGATAATAGGTGATAAAAAAAACAGAATGAGAAAGACACGAAATAAATGAGCCATCAGGCGGTTTTAGGTTACTGCAGCGCTATGGAAAATTTTTGTGTAGTTGGCGGTAAGCACTGGGTATCGTCGCAAACCATGTATTCAACAGAACCGGCCAGATTGGTTTTTACCGGGCTTTTCAGTTTCACTGTCTGCACAAAATCAACCTTGCCACCAAACTGCTTCACGTCTACACCAAACAAGGGCTCGTGTTTTTGCTGCAGCTTACCAACTTCTTTGGCTTTGCCCTGTAGGGTAATCAATGGATTTTTAGCAAAGCTAATCGAAGTAGGTACGGGACCGCCATCAGGGGTAAACTGTGAATACAGGTGCCATTTACCAACAACACTGGCAGTGAGATGAACTTCGTATGTTGTAGGATTTATTTTTTTCGCACTATAGTTCCACTTCACGGGATTTTGCACCTGTGAAAAAGATGCTGTGGCGATAAGTACAATAACAATAGAGAAGAAAATTTTTTTCATCGCGAATGCGCTTTAAAATTGTTAAACCAAAATGGATACGGGTACTGATCTCCGGCGACTCGTTTTGAACCGTGAGATTGCGCCACGCCGCTTACCTTGTGAGCGGATGACCGCCAGGAAAGCTACCGTAACCAAATCGCTGGCCAAATTTAGCGTAATGGAAGGTAATCAACGAGTTTTACGGGTTGATGCAAGATATTTAGCAAAATCCTAAGACCTCGCAAGCTCTATCATGGGTATCCCTGCGGCTAAGTACATACTGGGCGACTTTGTGTTTGCTTTTGGTTTCGCTATAAACTATTACTATGCAAAACAAAGAAATTCAGGCAGAGTTGTTCAACAGATCCGGGTGTGTAAAAAGAGTGATCTAACCGGGAAAGGGTCTATTAGCAAGCGGACATTCCTTCATGTATTTCATTACTGGTACAAAGTGTACCGTATCATATCGTTGGGTATAGAGCCATCGTATCCAAAGTTGGAGGTTTCACCAACTCTTTGCGCAGCTATTGACGTTGATATAACTGGATGGCAAACGGCTGGTTTTCCATCAACCGGCTTCACCTGATTTCCTTAAAGCTGATTATTTGCATACTACATCTTTCAGTCATCTGTCATTATAATCTGTTTTGCATTATACCAGTGGTATCCCTGCGGGCAGGTGATCCATCTTGAAGACACGCGAAAGTGAGCAAGGGCGTACCACTCCCGGCATTTTAATTACGAGCTGGAGGAATAGCTCTACGCCATGGAGGAGAATTTTATTTGAAGTAGGTGATGCAAATTTGTACTAAGGCCGGGTGATTCCCTCTTTGCTCCCCGTGTGACTCCGCATGTCTGGGCTTATGTCGGAGACGAGCCGCGCACGTTGCTTTTGGCTGGTCAGCCTGCTGGATCGCTCGGATAATTCTTATGAAGCGTAGCGCAATCACTAAGCCCCCAACACCACAATATGCCGAACCATTTTCTGCCGC
>JASLBT010000182.1 GCA_030146445.1 Segetibacter sp.
ATTGTTTTGCTAAAAGTTTAGTATGAATTAGAACGCCCTAAATATAGTAATACTTAAACAACTAAGGTCGCCAGAGCATCAAGCCAGATACTTTTATAATAGATTTCTAATCTGCGGTTTGTACGCAGGCCCTGCTCGTAAATATACGATATCATCCCCGATCTTCCGTGCCTGGAACCAAAGCTAATGTAGCGGTATTTACACTGTAACCCGCGTTAAATAACCAATATTCAGTCATATTTGCTGATGCGAAAATATGCGGTTATCGTTGGTGGCGGTTCAGGAACAAGAATGGGAACTGCCATCCCAAAACAATTTCTCGAACTGCAGGGTAAACCTGTATTGTATCATACTGTAAAGACCTTTCTCGAAGTTTACAGTGACCTTGAGATCATCCTTGTTCTGCCTGGTCAGTATCTTTCGAAAGGCCATTCACTTGTTAACGACTTTACGGAGGGCAGCCGGATTAAAGTACAGCCTGGTGGCGATACCAGGTTTGAGTCCGTTAAAAGGGGCCTGGAATTGGTGTTATTTCCTTCGATAGTTTTCGTACACGATGCCGTTCGATGCCTGGTAAGTAAACACCTGATAAAGAGATGTTATGAGCAGGCACTCACTTTAGGCAGTGCGATCCCCGCGGTTGCTGCAACCGATTCGATCAGGATTGAAGTAAATGGCATACATCGTGTTGAAGATCGAAATCATGTCCGGATCATCCAGACTCCACAGACCTTCCAATCCTCACTTTTGCTTAAGGCATTTCAATTGCCCTATCAACCAACCTTTACAGATGAGGCGACAGTGGTTGAACACCTGGGGGAAAAGGTATATCTGATTGAAGGGGATCACGAAAACCTGAAAATAACCAGGCCGATCGACATGGTTATTGCCGAACAATTTCTTACGGGCAGCTCACTTTTTTAAAAGCCGTAACGGCCACGGAAGTCCATTGTATTTGACCTTATAATAAGGCTCATTTTTAGATCCCAGTCCCTCGTAAAACTGCTTAACCCCGGGAAGATCAGACCCTTCAAGATCCAGTACCCGCCCGCTCCCCTGGAATTCCCGGATCACCTGGTCGAACAGGAAATGGTTGCTCTGGTTAGCTTTGCCGCCGGTAAGTGTGACGTTCATCAGGTTGTACAACCGCCTTTTATCAGTGAGCAACAATACAGCCGCTGTCAATTCGCCGGATGGGTTCTGTACGCCCCGGCAAACAACCTGTCCGTTTCTCTCCAGTTGACGACACAATTGCGTGAAGTTCAAGTAATCAGTTTCTCTTACATGCGGCACACGTTGTCCATAATATTGGCGATACAGGTCGATGCATTTTTGAAAGCCCAGTTCACTGGTATACACAAGTCCCGCATTCCTGGCTCTTTTCAGGTTTTTGACGAAAATCGTGGCGTAACCCGCGCATATACTTTTATAATCTCGTTCAAGGTCGACCACGAAGTTGTTTGCTTTTTGCATCTGTACGTCGCCAAGTTTACCCCAGGCTGCGAGGTGCAGGTTGATTTCCCAAAAGCGGTAACGCCTTTTAAGAAAGCCGGCGACATCCTCCCACGGAACAGCCACCCCCGGGCTTGAGGCAAATACCCCGAACTGTTGTGCAAATGATGGCTGGTACAGGTAATCAATTCCGTATTTCCGACGGTGTGTGACCGGCATGACCCATGAGTAGTCCGGGCCGGTCAACCCCAGCCAGCCAGGTGAAAGTTGGTCTAAATACCCCGAAGTGGCATAGATCAATCCATCAGCAGCGTTATGAATACATTCGTCCCATTGTTTTTTATTAATCTGATTATTTAACAATAGTTGCATAAAGGATTTCTTAGTTTTGTACTACTCCGACCCCACGATCAAACAGCCCGGTCTTATACTCCAGACTAAACTTAGCCTTTCCTTTTTTTCATTGATAAACAATGATTGCTGAACAATTTATTAATCGCTGAACAATATTCTAATCGCCCTACCACATGAACCATCGTTTTATGAAACTCTTTTGGCCACTGTCAATCCTATGCATATTGGCTTTTGTTGCTTGTCAGAAAGAACTTTCAGAAGAAAACTTCCAGGCTCCACCCAGCCCTACAACTCCTTTTGAAGCAAATGTAAATGGTGTTCGCTGGTTAGCGGATAACAACTATAGCGCTACCTTCTCCCAGGTGGCCGCCGGATCTTTACAAATGCTCACCATCAAAGGTGTAAGCAATGACAACAGGTCAATCACTATTTCCCTTGTCGACTCCGGGGTTCACAATTATACCCTGTCACCTGGAGGTACCGGATCAAACGTAGCCAGCTTCGAAGATAGTACCGTTTCACCCACTGCGGTTTTCCAAACTAACCAGGCACCAGCCGGCACTGTACAAAGTGGAACTGTGCGGGTTACCTCAATTGATACAGCAAGGAAAACAATATCCGGAACCTTTGAATTCAGGGTTTACCGGAATACGGATAACTCGGAGAGAACAATCTCGCTGGGTGTCTTTAACGACATACCTTATACAGCTTCGGTGCCTCTGGCCCCTGCAGATCCTGCAGACACCTTACAGGTAAAAATTGATGGCTCCGCTTTTGAGCCGGACGCTGTCTCTGCTGCGATGGTCGCCCCTGTCCCTACGACAAACGTTCCTTTTTACATTATCGTTGGACAATCAAATACAGGTTGGTGCTCAGCTAAAGACATGACACCGCAGGAAACAGCCCTTTATCGTAGGGCTATACCAAACACCAAAATCTGGAATCCAGGCGTAGCCGCCTTTTCCACGAAATGGGAACCGTTGCACGTTGGCAATAACACGATGTGTGAAAATTATGTAGACCGTGCACAGTTTGGTCCCGAGGCTTCTTTGTTTTTGAATATGGAAAACAAAGAAAGCAAAGAGAGACTACTATTTAAGCTTGGCAAGGGTGGAACGACAATTGCCACCGATTGGAGGCCCCCGGTTGCCGGAGCGCCACAACACACCGCAGGCGGCACCTGGCAGCAATTCGACCAATGGCTCACGCTGGCAGTGGATCAGGCCGTAGCCTCGGGAAAAAAGCCGGAACTGAAAGGTTTCATCTTTATGCAGGGTGAGGACGATGGCTTATTAATCGCCGATGCTAACGCATACCTTCCTAACCTGAAAAACTTCTTTGCTGCTTTTGAAGGCAAATGGCAGCAGTTTGTATCAAAATATAACCTCCCGAACGGGCCATACAAAAAAGTAATCGGCCGCATCTTCGCCCCTACGGCCTACCCTTTCAAAGATATTGTGCGCACTGCCCAGGAGGCATATTGTGCTGACCCGGCTAACAATGCGGTAATGATCAATTGCGACAACTACCCGCTTCAGGACTGGGTGCATTATAGCACTACGGGTCAGATACAATTTGGACTCGACATATTCAATAAGGTGACGTTTGAACCAGCTCCAACTGTGCCAATAGACAACCTGGTGATAAAAGCAACCAATGCTTCGAAGTCGAAAAATATAACCATCACACTACCCGCCAACATCACTGCGGGGAGCTATAGCTTCACCGGCGCACCCGGACCTTATACGGCCGAGTATGTTGATGGTGCAACAAAATACCATTCGGTATCGGGCACACTGGAGGTGTTCGACAATAATGTAAACGCTAAACGGCTCAGGGCAAACTTCACCTTTCGTGCTCAGCGGGTTGGTGCTACTACGGTAGAAACACAGCTAACAGAGGGCTTTGTGTCGGTACGATATTAAGGCAAAGTAGTGATTGCAAAGTAGTGAGTGCCCGGATGGTATAGGAGCGGCAAAGAACGATCGGCGGTTATTCCGTTACCCGCGACAAATCTCAGTTGTGCACACGTTCCCGGAGCTTAAACAAAGCTTTGCGGATGAACGTAATGCGACGCAACGATGATGCCACGGGCAGTTCCGCCGGAAGCCAAAAAACCCATCGATGCATTTAGCTTTTGAGCCGCAATACTTATCATAGATCTCATTGGTCTGCCTCAGCATTGTCGCCCGGAATATCTCTAAGCTTTCGGGCAATTCCGCTAATCCACCTATGGGATAAACTTGATGCTTTTACGTTTGCCTTTAGCCCGGTTCTAAGGGACAGTGCCGGGTACCCGATGCCATTTACCGGGCTCTCCTATCATATCATCTTTGATCCGTATTGCCGGTACCACAAAAGCCAATAAATTACACCGAAGATACCGCAGGCCGGAACATCGGTGTTTGCGTGTGCAAATGTGCAAAGCAAAACAGTGCGCAGATTCTCCTGAACCATTCATTGATGAAAACAACTACCCGATTGGACGCAATAAGCCCAAGGCTGAAATACGCCGCCAGGTTTATTGCGGCAGTTGCGGTAATCATATTCTTTGGACCACTGGTGATCCTGCCTTTCTTCAACCATGCTGCAGCGGATGATTATGTATGCGCTATTCATTTGAAAACGGAGGGGTTCTGGACTTACCAGCGTTTCATTTACCACAACTGGGGCGGACGCTTTGCGGCTACTTTCACCGGTTCGCTATTCGTTCTAAACCAATTTTTGTACAATCATTACTACCTGCACAGTCTATTGTTGCTGGTACTTGATGTCTTAAGTGCCGGATATTTAATCTATACCCTCAACCGCTACCTTTTCAGGCATGAGCATTTTGGTGGATACGGACCGTTTATCGTATTGCTGCTCGTGGCATTACAACATTGTTCGATGATTGAATTGTCTACTTATACCTTTTGGTTCAGCAGCGCAATTACCTATCATCTTCCTCTTGTACTTATTCAGTTCCAGGTAGGCCTGTGGCTGCTGTTTTTTTACGGGAAAAACAATGCCGCCCGGCAATTCAGCTATTGTTTTTTACCGCTTTTGATTTTCGTTATTAATGGTTTTAATGAACTTTTTATTGTTGTTCAGGCTGTGCTACTGTTGCTGGTGTTTTTAGCTGGGCTCGCGAAGAGATCGAAGATGTTGGCTTTCTTAACCGTGGCAGCATACGCGGCCGGTGCGTTAATGGTCCTGCTTTCACCCGGCATCGGTTCGAGGTTTGCCATGATCGCTCCTAAAGGACTTTTTACCGGCCTCGTGGTAATCTTCTACCAGCTTACCGGGATCACGTGGTCTATTGGTAAAAACCCGCTATTCTGGCTTGCGATCAGCTTTGCCTTTGTTTATGGGAACCATAAAGCTGACGCCGTGCAGCAATCCCGGTTGTTGATGATTTTCAGGCACAACAGGTGGTTGTTGCCCGGGGTAATATGCGGATTTGTATTACTCTCGTTATTAGTGGCGGTGGTGGGTTTAAACGGGGGCAATATACCAGGAAGGTACATCAATGGTGTAATTGGCATAACGTTGTCGTTAATGCTCTTGCTGGCGTTTACCGAAGGAACGGCAATGGCGCCGTTACGTGTAAACTTAAACAGTGCAAAAGCCGAGCTTTTTTTTGCCTTCGCCTGCGCCGCTGGCTTGGTGTGCAGTCTTTACACCAGGGAAGCTTATAGCAGTCTAGCAACTGCTCCTGTCTACCATGCGATCATGAAAGACCGTGAACGTTATCTTTCCTCAGCAGCCGCAGATCCCCGGACAAAAATTGCTTTCATTAATAGTTACGACGATGCGCTTGAACAATATGTCGGGCATCATTACCAGCATGTTTCCGGAACAATCAAAAACCTGCTTCAACAAAAGCCGGGGCTAATCTTTTTTGAAGACGAACTCAAATCAAGGCCTGGGATCAGAACGCTGGAGCAGTTCTATGGTCTGGATAGCATCGTCGTAAAACAATAGCAACGAGCAAGTTTACCTTTCAAACAAATATCGCCCGCGCAACTTGTTGTTGTGTGTAGCGTATTCAAAATCTATCTATCTAAATCTTCCAAGGTTAATTAGCGCCATAAAAAAAGCAGGAGGTTTTTAAACCCCCTGCTTTTTTTATTAGATGTAGCTCGCTGCCTTATTCTTCTTCGTCGAAGTTCATTGCTTCACGGGCAGTTGCCAGTAATTCGTACTCTTCTTTACTGCCAACAATCATGTTCTCAAACTCTCGTAAGCCGGTACCCGCAGGTATTGCGTGTCCTGTGATTACGTTTTCTTTCAATCCAAGCATTTCATCGGTTTTACCCATGATTGCCGCTGAGCTGAGGACCTTGGTTGTTTCCTGGAAGGATGCAGCTGAAATCCAGCTTTGCACTCCCAATGAGGCTTTGGTGATACCGAGCAACAACGGTGATGAAGTAGCCGACTGAGCATCGCGGAAGTCAACCAGTTTCCGGTCGCTTCTCCGGAGGATTGAATTCTCTTCCCGTACTTCCCTCAGGCTAACAATCTGACCAGCTTTGAGCTTGGTACTTTCTCCACCGTCTACAATCACCTTCTTATCGAAGATGTAGTCATTTTCCTCGTTGAACTCGATACGGTCAACTGTATCACCTTCAAGGAACCTGGTGTCTCCGGGATCCTGGATCTCAACCTTCTTCATCATCTGGCGTACGATCACTTCAATGTGTTTGTCATTGATACGCACACCTTGTAAACGATAAACCTCTTGTATCTCGTTCACCACATATTCCTGAACCGCGAATGGTCCACGAATAGCAAGTATGTCGGCCGGAGCGGTAGAGCCATCCGACAACGGTGTTCCTGCTTTTACAAAGTCACCATCCTGTGCAAGGATCTGGCGGGTAAGGGGAACCAGGTATTTCTTAATCACGCCATCACGCGCCTCCACGATGATCTCGCGGTTACCACGCTTAATGTTACCAAAACTGACGACACCGTCGATCTCTGATACCACGGCCGGGTTGCTTGGATTACGTGCTTCAAACAATTCTGTCACCCTTGGCAGACCACCGGTAATATCCCGGAGCTTACCCAACACCCTTGGAATTTTCACCAACACCTGACCTTGCTTAACCTCGTCGCCCTCATCAAGAACGATGTGCGATCCCACCGGCAAGTTGTAAAGCTTGGTTTCCTTGGTTCCCTCGACAATAAGTGCAGGGATCTTTGTTTTATCTTTTGTTTCGATAACCACTTTTTCGCGGTGACCGGTTTGTTCATCAGCTTGTTCACGGAAAGTAACCCCGTCAATGATATTCTCGAACTTAATAGCGCCCGGTATCTCTGACACCACGACGTTATTGAACGGATCCCATGAGCAAATTGCTTCTCCCTTGGCTACTTTCTGCCCATCCTTTACCTGAAGCGTTGCACCATAAGGTACGTTGTTGGTAATAAGAAGACGGTCATTTTTCACATCCATAATACGCACCTCACCGGTACGACCGATAACCACTTTCACTTTATCGCCTTCGTTATTCACCATGTCAACGGTTCTAAGTCCGTCAAATTGAACCGTACCATCGAACTTCGCGTTCAGGGTATTTTCAACAGATGCAGATCCGGCAACACCACCCACGTGGAACGTACGAAGTGTCAACTGTGTACCTGGTTCACCAATAGACTGTGCGGCAATGATACCTACGGCATCACCACGCTGTGCGGTATATCCGGTAGCAAGGTTTTTACCATAACACCTTACGCACACGCCACGCTTGCTTTCACAAGTCAGCACCGAGCGGATTTCGACCGTTTCAATGCCGGCTTCATCAATGTGCTTGGCAATTTCATCATCTATAATCGTACCTGCAGTGACTAATATATCGTCGTTAACAGGGTTCAGAACATTATGAAGGGAGGTCCTTCCCAGGATACGGTCGAACAGTGGTTCAACTACATCCTCATTATCTTTCAGCGCACTCGTGGCGATACCGCGAAGTGTTCCGCAATCCTCTTCAGTGATCACTACGTCCTGGGCAACGTCAACCAAACGACGGGTCAGGTAACCGGCATCCGCAGTTTTCAGGGCCGTATCCGCAAGACCCTTACGGGCACCGTGCGTAGAAATGAAGTAATCCAACACGTTCAGTCCGCCTTTGAAGTTCGACAGGATCGGGTTTTCGATGATCTCGTTACCCGAGCTACCACTTTTACGCGGCTTCGCCATCAATCCCCTGATACCTGCAAGCTGCTTAACCTGCTGCTTACTACCGCGGGCCCCGCTGTCAAGCATCATGTACACAGAGTTAAAACCCTGCTTATCTGCCGCCATCTCGCGAATCAGGGTTTCCGTTATACGTGTAT
>JASLBT010000227.1 GCA_030146445.1 Segetibacter sp.
TCCTTCTGGCACGTAAAATCTCAGGCAAGTGTTCATCGGACCAACAGGCAAGTTCAACGATACGCTGGAGTAGGCTTTCACCTAAGCGGGATAATTCATATTCGACCTTCGGGGGAATTTCGGGGTAGATGGTCCTGATAACAATGCCATCTTCTTCAAGTGTACGTAAGGTAACTGTAAGCATTCTTTGGGATATGCCTTGGATACCTACTTTCAGTTCCTTGAATCGCATCTTTCGGTTTTGGCCTAAAAGCAAAACGGTATACATCGACCATTTATCACCATAGCGGGCGAGCACGTCCTTAACGGGGCATAAATTTTCTGTGGTGCAACTTCCCTTGAAAACGTTTGCAATTCGTTCACTTATTCCAACTGTCTGGTTTTCATCCTCTTTAAGCCTCATAATGGTTGTTTTAGCTGTGCTCTTTGGTGCATAAACGAAAAAAATGTATCTTTGAGTTACTTAAAATAACTAAGTAAGATTTAAATACTTATATTCTATTCAAGACAAAGTTATGTATTTGCGAAAATGGGCAGGAATTCTGAGAAGATAAATCTTTCCCTCCCAGGAAAAACTTCTGCTATATTTATATTGTACATTGTTGAATTGATCCAAAAGTATTGATCTCTAAAAGGGAAATCATTATATGAAAATTAAAGAGATTGTTGAGGTAATTGAACCAAAAGATATTTTTACAGGGGATGCAAACGCGCCAATAACCCTTACACAATTTGGCGATTATGAAAGCGAGGCCTGTGCCGATACGGTAGAGGTTGTTACCAAAATCCTGGATGTATATGCAGGAACTGTAAAATTCAGTTTTCGCCATTTTCCACTACTTAAGATCCACCAGAAAGCTCATAAGGCAGCAGAAGCGGCAATAGGCGCAGGACAGGAAGGAAAATTCTGGGAGATGCACAATGAACTATTTGCCAATCGTCGCAACCTGGGTGTAATCAGCCTTAAGTCACATGCACGTGAAGCAGGGGTAATTAATAAAAAGTTTCTCGACGAATTAATTAATGGCACGTATGGCGTATACGTTCAGGACGATTTGCGTGAAGGAATTAAACTCGGTGTGAAAACAGTACCGGCTTTTTTTATTAATGGCCAGAGGTTTGAACAAGAGCCAACTTTTAAGAACCTTAGCGCCCAAATCCAGGTATTAATTGATAAGAAGAAAGCAAAAGTAAAAGCAGAGGCGTAGTATATTGTTATCCTAAGCGACTCAGGTTGCGGGGACAATAGGTAAAACAAATCACCAAAGATGTTTGCATTTGGGCTGTTTCATTTTTGTTTATACCGAAAAGATTTTGCATAAAAAATGCTGGCTCACGCCGGCATTTTTTATGCTTTAAGCCGTATTATCGATACAGGATTATCCTTAAGGTTCAAGGTATTTATGATTACATCAGCTGTTCACCATTAACAACTCTCTTCGTCAGGCACTCTTTCGATGAGCTTAACCGGCTTGCAGAAGATGGCTACGGGCGATGCTCCTCTGACAACTATCGCTTTTGCTCCGCAAAGGTTTGCTGTACAAGCGAGCGTGGCAACGATGATGCCCAAAGAACCGATGCCCGTCCCAAAAAAATAGTCAAAACAGCTCGACATCGTAACAGTAGTTCCGGATAGACTTAATAACCTGTGCGAGCCAGAGTGGTCTTATTTTTACCGGCTTTTCTTTTCGCATGTTTTTAAGCACCGCCTGGTTGATAGGCCGTACCGGCGACATGAAGATTACCTTCGCACCGTGTGAATGGTTGTTCATTACAAAGAATATATGCATTATAGATATGGTACCCGATAGCAGCCTCCGATGATCGTAAAGTGGTGGCTCACTAACTGTCACATGAAACGCGATCTACTACCACCTGAATTCGTTACTACCCCCCATTACGCATGCGTACCGTTAAGCTACTTTTCATTTGTTACAAATTACATAATGAATTCCTCTTTTTTGCCGAACAGCAAAAATTATCTAATTAATATCAAAACGTTACTAAACTATGGTATCTGCCGGAGGGACAACAAAAAACCGGCTGATCTGCCGGTTGCCTGTATTTGTATGGATTCTGAGTTTAGTAGCTGGAGTTCTTGTAAGAACTGCGGGCGTTCAAGGGATCAAACCCGTAAAAGGTTTCCTTATATTAAACCAAGGTAGAACGTTTTAACACGCTTACACGAGGCCCAATCAGCCATCTGGTCAAATCAACTTATCCGGCGTAATTGGCAATTCGCGGATACGCTTACCGGTTGCATGGTAAACAGCATTTGCTACTGCAGCAGCAAAACCGATCAGTGCAATTTCGCCAAGCCCTTTTGATCCCATAGGGTTTGTATACGGATCGGGTTTGTCGATAAACAAGGCCTCAATATGCGGCACGTCGGCATGCACGGGTACATGGTAATCGGCCAGGTTACTGTTTACATAACGTCCAAAGCGGTGGTCGATTACCGCTTCTTCCATGAGTGCCATTCCGATACCGCCAACTACACCACCGATAGCCTGGCTCTCGGCAGTTTTTTTGCTCACGATTTTACCAGCATCGGAGACCGCTACTGCCCGATGAACGCGAACGACACCGGTAGTTGGGTGAACGCGTACGACCACGAAGTGCACGGAGAAAGAGTACATCGAGTACTGCTGGCGTTCAGTTCCGCCCTGGGAATTCAGTGTTATTTCAATTGATGGCAGGTTATTTTTGCGTAGTAACTCCGTATACGAAATCTTAGCACCCCGACCATTTGACTGAGATATTTCGCCTCGGCTAAAACTGAGATCCTCGTATTTTGCTGTTGCAAATCCGCCCCCTTCTTTTGCTACCAGTTCAAACATCTTTTTCTTTATGGCTTCACTCACATCCACAACGGCCGAACCAAGGGTGGAAGTAGTTGTGGAGCCACCCTGGGTAGGACCAGGTGGCATAGACGAGTCCCCGAGCTCGAAAACGATCTTCTGCGGCGGCAGGCCCATCCTGGACGAGGCGATTTCGGTCATGGCAGTTGCGGTGCCGGGACCACTGTCGCTTACGGCACTTTGAATCGTCATAATACCATCAGCAGAAAGTGTTCCCCTTACGCTTGCTCTTCCGCGACCTGCACCAAACGTACCGGTGCTCATGCCATATCCTATGAGCCAACCATCTTCCTGCATGGACCGGGGTTGGCGGTTTCGTTTAAACCAGCCAATTTGTTCCGCGCCTTTCTGGTAACATTCCTTTAAAAACTTACTTGAAAAAGGGAGGTTTCGCTCCGGATCGCGTTCTGCATAGTTTTTTAAGCGCAATTCGATCGGGTCCATATTCAGGGCATAGGAAAGTTCATCTATTGCGCTTTCCAGTGCCCACGCGCCGGTTGCCTCTCCCGGGCCGCGCATCCAGGTGGGTGTACTTACGTCCAGCGGCAAAATCTTGTATACCGTATTTACATTAGGGCATTCATAAAGGAACTTCGACATATTGACGGTACCCTCCGTAAACTCTTCGTACATCGACGTTTCGGCAACTGCCTCGTGTGTAATGCCGGTGAGCTTTCCATCTTTAGTAGCACCAAGACCGATTTTTTGAACCGTCATCGGGCGATAACCAACCAGGGTAAACATCTGTTCGCGGGTAAGCATTAACTTGACGGGGCGTTTTACCGCTTTGGCACCAAGTACAGCCGCGATCGTGTGTGGCCAGGTGCGCAGTGCTGCACCAAATCCCCCGCCTACGTATTCGGCAATTACCTGCACATTTGCTTCCGGTAATTTAAAAGCATCCATGATGGCGCGCTGTGACGATTTTACACCTTGTGTTTTTTCGTACACCTTTACTTTGTCTTCGCCGTCCCAAACTGCAACAAGGCTGTGAAGTTCCATTGGATTATGCACTTCTCTTGCAAGTACATAGTTTTGCTCCACCTGCACCTCCGCCTTCTTATAAGCGTCAACTTCTCCCCTTTTATACAAGGCACGTCCGGCATTTGATGGGCGTACACCTTTGGCGGTGTTTGAGGCCAGGTCGGTATTAAATGGCGCAGTTTCGAATTCAGCTTTCACCAGCGAAGCAGCATGCATAGCTCGTTCGAGTGTATCAGCAATTACCATCGCCAACGGCTGGTTATTAAAGTAAATGGTATCGTCGTGGAATATCCTGAGTGGTTGTCCTAATGTGGGTCCCTTTTCCGGGTTGGCTCCGGTTCGGGGTGCAGTTTCATAACCCGGTATCTTTGGGGCATTGGCATGGGTGATTACCGTAATAACCCCGGCAGCCCGTTCTGCCTTTTTCGTGTCGATGCTTTTGATCCGGCCCTTTGTAATAGGGCTGTTAACCAGTATAGCATAAACCAGCCCGGCGGGGTGGTGTTCTGCTGCATATTTTGCTTTACCGGTAACTTTCATCTTACCGTCAACCCTGTTTAGTCCTTCCTTTTCGTCGATGAACATATATTCCTTACCCATAATAAGCGTATAAATTTTATAGAGACGCTACGTTGCCGGCTGGCGACTAAACGAAGCTGTAGAAAGGCTTAAATCTTAGCGCTGATCTTCAACGCTTCCACGATAGCATTGGGCGCAAGTTTTAATTTGAACTTGTTGTGCTCATAGGCTTTTGCAGTATCCATTTCCAATGCTGCTGCTGCTTTAAAGTTCTCTTCCGTTGCGGCTTTGCCTGCCAGAAATTTCTCAGCGGCGAATAACCGCCATGGTTTATGCGCAACACCGCCCATTGCAAGTCGTGCAGTATTGATTGTACTGCCATTTATATCCAGGGCAGCCGCAACAGAAACCAGCGCAAAGGCATACGAGGCACGGTCGCGGACTTTGAGGTAGTGCGAATGTTTACTGAACGCATTTTGGCTTAGTTCAACCCCAACTACCAGTTCGCCCCTTACCAGGTTATTATCTAACTCCGGCCGGTCACCAGGTAAGCGATGAAAGTCAAGGAAAGGAATGCGACGGTCACCTTTTGCCCCACTCACCAGCACAACTGCATCGAGTGCCGCAAGTGCTATGGCCATGTCACTGGGATGAACGGCAATACATTTGTCGCTTGCACCAAAAATTGCGTGCATACGGTTATAACCTTCTAACGCACCACATCCGCTGCCGGGATTTCGTTTGTTGCAGGGTAAAACTGTATCGTAGAAATATGGACAGCGTGTGCGTTGCAGGATGTTGCCGCCGGTGGTGGCCATATTCCTCAACTGTGCGGATGCACCAGCCTGGAGTGCCAACGACAGTAATGGGAAGTTTTTGGCTACCAGGGGATGTTCGGCAACGTCGCCGTTCAGGGCAAGTGCACCGATAACCAGTTTGTTGTTTTTTAACGCGATGTCTTTTAAAGGCAGGTTGGTTATATCTACCACTTTCCCCGGGGCAGTGACCCCCCTTTTCATCAGGTCAACAAGGTTGGTACCACCCGCAATGAACTGGGCCGACTTATCCTTTAACACGGCGTCAATAGCTGATCGTTGTTTAAGTGCCCTTACGTATTGAAAAGGTATCATATTTTGTTGCCTCCGTTTTTAACTTCCATAATGGCATTCACGATATTAGGGTAAGCGCCGCACCGGCAAATGTTACCACTCATGTACTCGCGTATTTCCCCCGGTGAATTGGCATGGCCCTCTCTCACGCAGGCAACAGCTGACATGATCTGCCCGGGGGTGCAATAGCCGCATTGAAAGCCATCATGTTTGATAAAGGCCTCCTGCATAGGATGTAGTTTGTCACCGGTGGCAAGGCCTTCAATGGTGGTCACCTTTTTACCTTCCTGCATAACTGCAAGTGTAAGGCAACTGTTTACGCGACGGCCATTAATGTGCACAGTGCAGGCACCACACTGGCCATGATCGCAGCCCTTTTTGGTTCCTGTGAGCCCCATTTGTTCACGCAATAAATCCAGCAGTGTGACCCTCGGCTCTATTGAAAGCGAATGTTTGGCACCGTTGACTTCAAGTTTAAGTGGCACTTTTTCAAAAACCGACGCAATTTCCTCGTCGTTTTCGGCGGCTTTGATTACAGCTGCAGGGGTAAGCGCAAGCGCTGTAAGCAGCGACGATTGCTTCACGAAGTCCCTGCGCGATCCGTTTGGCGCATGGGTCGCATTTTCATTTTCCATGCAGGATTTATTTTTCTCCATAGATACTTATCCTCTAACAGGATTTTAGTGTGAACAAGAACCGGTTTTCAATTAAGAAAGGTAGTCATAAAGGAAATTATAGGTGGTGAAATAGCGCGAATTTTTTATTGTCAACCCTTTTGAAAATACAGGGTTAAACAACCGGCTTGACTGGTAAGAAAAATTAGGGAGTGTAAAAAACGGCGATAGTAAAATATCCCGGCAGATGAATGCGTTAGAGGAGTTCCAATATCCTACTACAATGACTGAAACACTATTTACCGTACTGTTTAAAGTACAGGCCGTGTCTTTGATGCTTATGAAAGTTATTTTGCTTGCAAAATATTTCGTGTTTGCAAAATACAAATCTCCCGACTGGAAAGCGGTTCATATGATCTATTTTCCGCCTAATGAAATCCACTACAGTAATTCGATACAATGTGCAAAAGCAAAACTGGTACAAAATCACCTAAGTATCAACTTTGTGCTTTTAATGCTTACTGTGTTCCTCATCAGGAACTGGCTTCCATAATAACAATTCGGTTGATCGATTGGTAAGTTTGGGGGTCAGACGTTAAGAGCCTTGAGTTGATCTTATCTACCAGATGTTTACCCGCACACTATCCGGGCGGTACATCCTGCTTCCGGCTTTTATGTTGAAAGCGTCATAAAATTCCGGCACATTGACGACGGCACCATTCACGCGCTGTCTGGCAGGAGAATGTACATCGGTCATCACCTGGTTGGCAAGTCTTTCTTTTCTCTCCTTGAACATCCAGCTGTAGCTATAACCCAGGAAATAACGCTGCAGCGGCGTGAGTCCACCAATTTTTTCATTGTTCTTGTAGGCTGCCGTTTTCTTAAAAGCGTGGAGCCCCAGGAGTACGCCACCGAGGTCAGCTATGTTTTCGCCCTGTGTCGCCTCGCCATTTACATGGAGGGAATCAACAGGCACATATTCATTAAACTGGTTGATGATTATTTTGGCGCGGGTCTTAAACTGGGCAGCGTCGGCGGGTAACCACCAGTCGGTGAGGTTTCCTTTTTCATCGTACTGCCTTCCCTGGTCGTCGAAGCCGTGCGTAATTTCATGACCAATCGTGGAAGCCCCCGCATAACCATAAACAAAGGCATCGTCGAGGTCCTCGTCTTTCATGCCTGGTACGGCAAAAATGCCCGCGGGCAATACGATTTCATTATTGCTCGGATTATAATAGGCGTTCCAGGTTTGTGGGGTCATCTCCCATTCGTCGCGGTTTACAGGCTTTCCTAATTTGCTCACTGCGTAATTATGCCACCATTCCTGCGCACGTTGCATGTTTAAAACAAATGGTCCCCTGTCGATCTTGAGTGCGCTGAAATCTTTCCACTTATCGGGATAGCCGACTTTCTTTTTTATGCTTGAAAGTTTGTTGTAGGCTTTTTGCTTCGTGCTATCGCTCATCCAGGTCAGTTTCTCAATTCTCTCGCGGTAAGCTTCCCGTATATTTTCCACCAGGTCGGAATACCGCTTTTTAGCCGTTTCGTTGAAGTACTCCTTTACAAATATTTGCCCCAGTGCCTCGCCGATCGCTTGTTCCTCTGCATCCAGCACCCGCTTCCACCTGGGTCGGGGCTGCGAAGTTCCCGTAAGACTTTTACGGTAAACAAAATAGTTGTTGAACGTTTCGGTGTCCAGGTAAGGTGCACTGGCACGGACAAGGTGAAAACGGAGATAATTTTTCCAGACTTCAATCGGTGTTGTGGTCAGCAAGCTATTGAGCGCTTTGTAGAACTCGGGCTGGCCGACGATAACGGAGTCTATTTTACTAATTCGTGTTTTTGCGAGGTAGTCCGTCCAGGCAAAGTTGGGGGAAAGCTGGTTTAACGAATTCACCGCCATCTTATTGTAATTGCGGTATGGATCCCGGAGGTCTGCTAGCTTACGGCTGTTTTTGGCCATTGTCGTCTCGAGGTCCATAATCGATTTGGCATTAGCGCGGGCAACCAGGCTATCACTTCCAAGTTGCATAAAGGTTTTAACCAGGTATTCGTCATAAGCTTTTCGAACCCCTGCTGTTCTATCATCATTATTGAAATAGTAATCCCGGTTTGGCATTCCGAGTCCGCCCTGCACCATTTGAAAGGCATACACGTCACTGTTCTTATCGTCCTGCGCCACGTAATCACTAAAGAGCACGCCGATCCCTTTTATGTGAAGGCCGGCGGTAACATCAACAATGTCGCCGAGTGTTTGTATGCGGTTTATCCTTTCGAGATCAGCTGCAAGTGGTTTTAAACCCTGTTGCCCGATGGATAGCGTATCCATACCGCTATACCAGAAGTCGCCAATCTTCTGTTGCACGCCCGTTGCACTTTTCTCTTCCGCAGCTTCCTCGTTTATTTTTCTGAGGCGTGTATAGATTTCTTCCTGCACTAGGTTGGCAATACCCCAGGAACTTTCGGTTTCAGGTATCGGGGTATTCTTCAGCCAGTTGCCCAGCGCATATTCGAAAAAGTCTTCTGCCGGGCTTACGCTGGTATCGATATTTTTAGCGAGGAAATCAGGTGAGGTTTTTTCCGACGTTTTCGATTTACAGCCAAAAGCAACAACAATAGCAGCAATTATGAAAATGGTCAGGCGCATGGATCAAGTTTTTTTAGATAGCTAAATATATCACAATCGTGCGCATCTGCACGGTAGGTGATCATGTTTTTCGCAGCCGGAGGATTGCCACTTAAAATACGGGGTGGTTGCTGCTAAAGCACTGTAAACGAAAGGGGAAAGGCATAGTTTAGTTCAGGATATAACAGCCGCGGATCGACTTAGATCCGGACATATCAATGATACCAAAGATATCAACCCCCGAATTTGTAATCGTCTCTTTCAGGATGAAAAACGTCGAGCAGTTCACATTCGGTAATGGCCTTGCCACCATGTTCGACAAAGGGGGGAATTACTGCAACCATGCCTGGTTCCAATAATCTTGTTTCTCCGTTTACTGATAATTCAAACGTGCCGGAAAGCACGTGGGCAACCTGTTCATGCATGTGATTGTGAAGCGGCATCTCGGCACCTGCTTCAACCGACCAATAGAGAAAGGTCATGGTTCCGGTATGTATAGCCCGCGCCGTATAACCTTTGATAATTTCCTTAGAAGATAATTCATCGATATCGATAAATGCCATACCAGCAAATTCAGTCATTTATCACTTACAAACAAATAAAAGAGCAGATTGGCGGATTGGGGATTGGAGACTGGGTATTGAGGAATTGGGGGATTGAGGTATTGGGTATTGAGGTATTGAGGTACTGGGTATTGAGGTAATGGGTATTTAGGAATTGGGGTATTGAGGTATTGGGTATTGGGATGATAATTTAGGAATTGGGGATTAGAAATTTAAATCCGTGTTTATTACTTCACCAAATTTCGTTCGCTCATCCTCTGGGACGTGCAAACAGTGCCTCGCTGTTTCGTAGCTCCCACGGGACCGGTATTCTAAAAATGGGCCGCGAATACAGCATCCTTACGGGCATCAACGTGTCCCAACGAAATCGGGAGAAACAAGCAAAGCAACACAGGATC
>JASLBT010000409.1 GCA_030146445.1 Segetibacter sp.
CTTCTGCGCCGCTAAACGCAACCTGGTTGAGGTATTTGTCTACCTCATCCTGCGTCATTCCTACTCCGCGGTCGGTAATACTAAGCGTCTTTTCAGCTACGTTAAGTTCCACATCAATTCGCAGTTCACCCAGCTCACCCTTTGCTTCGCCAATCGACGATAGAGTTTTTAGTTTCTGAGTAGCGTCCACCGCATTGCTCACCAATTCGCGAACAAAAATCTCATGATCACTGTAAAGGAACTTTTTGATAATCGGGAAGATATTCTCCGTTTGTACACGGATATTTCCTTTGGCCATATGTTGTTATTTTTTTGGTTCAGGCATTTGTACGAATATAGAACATCGTTGCGTCGCACTCTTCAACACCCGTTGAAAGTTGGGCATCGAGCGAAAGCAAAAGGTTTTCACAAAGCAGATGCCACTAAAAGCTAAGCTGACATACTGTCAAGTGAAGCTGAAAACACAACAAAAACCGCAACGATTGAACTTTCAGTACCTTTTCGGTCGCGAATACTTGCCGCAGCGAAATGTCTTAACCTATACTTCACCAATAACTTCCATTAATGAGGGTTCTTTCTTTAACAGCGATGTTGATCCTGGCGTTTTCATCTATCTCACCAGTATACAGCCAGGTGGTGATTAATGAAGTATATGGCGGCGGCGGAAATAGCGGGGCCGTTTACAGGAACGACTTTATTGAACTCTTCAATAACGGGAATGCAGCAGTAGACATTACGGGCTGGTCGGTTCAATATGCCAGCGTAACGGGATCGACCTGGCAAATGACCGTTTTATCAGGGTCGATTGGATCAAAAGGGTACTTTCTTATTAAACAAGCCGGCGGTGCTGGCGGTACTACCGACTTACCTGCACCTGATGCAACAGGCACACTCAACCTCAGCGGCACTGCCGGGAAGGTAGCTTTGGTTAGTAATAATGCGGCACTAACCGGGGTCTGCCCGGCGACCGCCAACGTTGCTGATTTAATCGGCTTCGGCAATACGGCCAATTGCTACGAAGGCGCCGGGCCTGCTCCCTCTCCCTCGAACTCAACATCGGTAGAAAGAAGCCCTGCAGGCTTCGACAACAATCAGAACAATTCCGATTTTGTCAGATCTACCCCATCTCCCACCCCCTCCGCAACCGTGGCTGATCTTACTGCACCTATTGTGTCTGGTTTATACCCGTCGAACGGGTTCAACAACGCTGCAGAAAGATTTACGGCTACGATCACGTTTAACGAAACGATTCAGAAGGGATCAGGAACCATTACGATAACTCGTAGTACGGATAGTGTCATCGTCAAAAATATTCCGGTGACCGACACTACAATTCTTGTAGCGGGCAAAACCGCGAATTTCAGCATCTCAGGGTTAAGTGCGAACACAGCCTATTTTGTCGAAGTGAGTCAAGGTTCATTCAAGGATGTCGCCGATAACGATTTTGCAGGTATCCGGGGCGATTCGACATGGGCTTTTTCGACCGGTTCACGCTTATATAGTGCGGCTTTCAATTACTGCGCAACAGGTATTCCCGAAGGATTTAGGCAGATTAGTGTTGTTGGTGCACAAACATGGGCATGTACAACCTTTGGACGCGACAGCATGAATTTGCCAACCGGAAGTGCTCCAAACGGCCTCCAGATAAATGGCTTCAACATAACCAATGTTCCGAATGAGGATTGGCTGATTTCCCCTGCGTTTAACCTTTCTGCCGCTTCATATCCATTACTATCGTTTTGGAGCCGTACAGCCTTCAACGGCAAGGCATTGCAGCTTAAGGCTTCAACGGATTATAGTGGTTCCGGTAATCCGGCCTTGGCAAGCTGGACTGATCTGAATGGCCGGTTTCCGGCCATTGCATCGGATGTATGGACCCAATCAACGGTTAACCTTTCTGCCTTTAAACAGCAGGCGGTGTATATAGCATTTGTGTATACTTCCGGTCCTGAAGAAGGCGCCCGCTGGACCCTCGACGACTTTACAATCGAGAACTCTGCTACACCCCCAGCCGCAAATATCACAATGAGTGTTGAGGACTTACAATTTAATTATGTTACAAGCGGCGGAAGCACCGTGAAAAGTTTTGTTGTAACTGCAAATGATATCACAACACCCCTCACGTTGAATATTACAGGTGATTTTATGCTCTCTCTAAATAATATCGACTTTGCTCCAACGGCTACTTTAGCTATTGCTGAAGCCAATAATATCGCTATTCCGGTTTATGTGAGCTTCTCCCCATCAGCTAACGACATAGACTTTTCGGGGATGTTAACGGCATCTACTTCGGGTATTGCCGACACGGTATCTCTGAAGGGTAGCTCAATCGATCCGGCCAAAACACTGGAAGTGGTGAACTGGAATATAGAATGGTTCGGAAGCCCATCTTTCGGTCCGGTAAACGATAGCTTACAGGAGCAAAATGTGAAAACGATTATGCTCAACATCGGTGCTGACATATTCGCACTCACCGAGGTGATTGACACAGCAAGGCTTGGGAGGATAGTCAGGTCTATGCCGGGGTACTCCTTTGTGGTGTCAAACTTCGGCTCGCACGCAAACTCAACAGTAGCAGGCGATGGTCCGCTTTCAGATGCTCAAAAGCTCGCTTTCGTTTACAACACGAACTTATTTAATAACGTTTCAACAATGCCGCTGTTGAGCCAGGGACTCAACACAGCCGCAGATGCCGCAAGTACGAATTACAACAACTGGTCGAGTGGCAGGTACCCTTATATGATGAATGCTGATGTTACGTTAAATGGCATAACCCGGAACATTAAGTTTATACTCATCCATGCCAAAGCGAATACATCGCCGACGATTACTTCCTACGCCCGGAGAAAAGAAGGTGCCGATTCCTTATACAAACTTCTGAATACAAGCTATTCATCCGACAACATCATCCTGCTTGGTGATTTTAACGATGATCTCGACCAAACCATTACAGCAGGAATAAACCCACCGGTAACATCTTATAGCTCGTTTGTTGCAGACTCTGTAAACTACCATTCTGTTACTTTGCCCCTGAGCAGAGCAAATAAGAAATCCACCGTGGGCTACAACGACATGATTGATCATGTTTTGCTTTCAAATGAAATGAGGCCCTTTTACATGAATAATTCGGCAAATGTCCTCTCCGATGTCACTATACTCGTGTCAGCTTATGCCAGCACGACGACCGATCATTTTCCCGTGTTTACCCGGTACGCATTCGATCCTGCTGTACTTCCCCTCACGCTGCTGCAGTTTACCGCGAACAAAAAGGCGACATCGGTAGAGCTCTCATGGAAGACCACCACTCAAGATAATAGTGCGGCATTTATCCTTCAAAGAAGTTCAGATGCGACAACGTTCACCGATATTGCGAGGATTCCCGCCCAAACTGGATTGTCGCGGGGCACATACACCTTCACTGATAAAAATCCATTGACCGGACAGAACTATTACACGCTTAAGCTAATCGATCGCGAGGGGAAGTTTAATATGTCGAAAGTCATTGCGCTATCGTTTTCCCCCGTATTTACTGCTACCCTGAGTCCCAACCCTGCTGCTGGTTTTGCCAGGCTAAATCTTAGCAACAACCTTCACCCCCTAAGCCTTCAAATCGCAGACGTGACAGGTAAAGTAGTTGCCCGCCAAAACATACCGGTGTTAACAACGACAATAATGGTTGACCTCAAACATCTACAAAAAGGCAGCTACATAATTAAGATATCGGGATTAGACCACGCATTCACTGATATACTGGTCATCAAATAGATATTAACAGTTTTTAGGAGGCTCTTACAATTACAACATGTAAGAGAATTGCCATTGTATCAGGTATTCCCTTACCTTTGCACCCCAAATCTTTTTAAATAATCAAAATCAGGGATTAATGAACAATTATGAATTGATGGTGATTTTTACCCCGGTACTTTCTGAGGAAGACTTTAAGGCTTCACAGAAAAAATTTTTAGACTTGATTACCGACAACGGTGGTGAAGTTGTGAGTACCAACCCATGGGGATTAAAATCACTTGCCTATCCCATCCAGAAGAAGACTACGGCCATCTACTGGGTAGCGGAATTTAAAGGGCAACCCGACTTCAATGAAAAGCTGAAAATTCAGCTCCTGAGAGACGAACAGGTGCTTCGTCACATGGTTACCAAGCTCGATAAATACGCCGTCGAGTATAATCAACGTAAGAGAAGTGGCGTACCTACCGGAAACGAAAAAGCAGTGGAGGCATAGTCATGGCAAATGCAAATGAGATAAAGTATCTGACCGCCATCAAGCAGGAAAAGCGCGCAAAGAAATTTTGTCGTTTCAAGAAATACGGGATTAAGTACGTGGATTACAAAGACGCCGAGTTCCTGAAGAAATTTCTGAACGAGCAGGGAAAACTTTTCCCCCGCAGGCTTACTGGTAACTCCCTGAAATTTCAGCGTAAAGTTTCCGAGGCAGTTAAGAAGGCCCGTCAAATGGGCTTATTACCTTATGTAACTGATCTTTTAAAGTAGGAGGACACCATGCAAGTAATATTAGTACAAGATGTTGACAATCTGGGTGGTGCAAACGAGTTAGTAACAGTGAGAAATGGTTATGCCCGGAACTTCCTTATCCCGCAGAAGAAAGCTGTTGAAGCGAACTCCTCCAACTTAAAGCAGATGGAAGAGAAGCAAAAGCAGCTTGCGAAAAGAGAAGCCAAGTTACTTTCTGAAATAAACAGCGTTATTGCGGTTTTAAAGGAAGGAGCACTTCGTATCGGCGCGAAAACGGGAGTAAGCGGAAAAATATTTGGTAGCGTAACCTCGCTGCAGATCAGTCGTGCCATCCGTGATCAGAAAGGTTTTGAAATTGATCGTAAACGTATTCACATTATCGACGAAGTAAAAGAACTCGGAAGCTATAAAGCATCAATTGACTTTGGTAATGGGAACACTACCGAAGTTGAATTTGAAGTCGTTTCCGAATAACACTTCCGACTTATGACAAGGTCCATCCAAACGGGTGGACTTTTTTTTGGTTCGGTCAGTTTGCTCCCCGGGGCGACATCGTTGCGACGCTCCGTTTTACAATTCATCTTTGTTCAGCAAAATCAACAAAGCAGTAAGAAAGGTCAAACATTAGGTGCAAACAAGCCTGTTTTGTTGAACAAAACAGTCCAGAATTAAAAAGTTATTATAACGTTTATATTTTTTTTGAATAATATACTTTTTAAATAAAATGTTTATCTTCGGTACTTCCTTAATGATCTTTACAGTTTCACAATAGTTCTCTGGACGTTTTAAGTAAATGTTTCTCTGGTATATTGTTCACTGTGTTCATTATGGGTTTTTATTTTTTTCATTAATTTTTTCAAAATGAACATTTACGTTGGAAACCTCAGTTGGACTATGACTGAGCAGGATTTAGCCGATCTTTTCACTCCATTCGGCGAGGTTATTTCTTCAAAAATCGTTACCGACAAATTCAACGGTAACCGTAGCAAAGGTTTTGGTTTCGTGGAAATGGCTGATGATGAAGCAGGTCGCTCAGCAATCAGTCAACTTAACGAAAGCGACATCATGGGTCGTAAAATCGTTGTGAACGAATCACAACCACGTCCGAAAGACGGAACTGGTGGCGGTGGTGGATTTAAAAAGAGAAGCTTCGGCGGCGAAAGCGGCGGTGGTTTCAACCGTGGTGGCAGCACTGGCGGTTCTGGTGGCTTCAATCGTAACCGTAGCGGCGGAAGCAGCAGCGGTAGCGGTGGTGGTTACAACAGATATTAATTCCTGCGTTGTAAAACTGTAAAGTCTGGCCTTTTGCCGGACTTTTTTTATTTTCAAAACTCACCTCAGGGGCTGCTGCATTATGCCGAAGATTTTGGTAATGAAGCTTTCCTAATTTCCGAAAGGCTATATATCGTAGCAGCAGGCAAGTGCGCACTGGAAAAGAACTATACTAGCGTTGTCGCCTGGCACATCAAAGCCAGAATTGCAGAACATCGACACGAATCAATGATGCAGTCGGCTATATATCCAACACGACAGTAAGAACCATTATAACAATTGAAGTTGGTTTACAGAATCGTCTGGCCGTAGGATCCACATGCCTATTTGGTACCGGGTATCTCTAAACACCTGGTACGAACAATTTATCGCAGTGTATGTATATGGATAGCCTTTAGCTGACTGCACAAGTTTCCGCTAAACATATAGAGGTGCCAGTATCCGGGAATTGCTTTTCATCACAGTCGTGGGCTTAAGGAATTAGAGGTGATAGCATCGTTCGGCGCAGCGTCGCGTTCACACTGGTGTAATTAGCATAACAGGAGTATTGCTCAAAACCAGGAGCTAATCATAGCTGTATTAACGCAGTCAGCAGCCTGGTAGATCAGATAGGAGCAATAAAAAACCCTCCCAGAAAACTGAAAGGGTTTTTTAAATAAATATGGCAGCTACCTACTCTCCCGGTTGGTATACCAGTACCATCGGCCATGAGGGGCTTAACTTCTCTGTTCGGTATGGGAAGAGGTGAACACCCTCGGCAAAACCACCATAAGCAATTGAGAGTTATGAGTGCT
>JASLBT010000262.1 GCA_030146445.1 Segetibacter sp.
GATAAATTGGGCATTGTTTGACACCAGTTCAAAAAGCATTACAGTGAGAAAATGGGCAAGCCTTCCAAGCCGATCCGCTTGATGGCTTCTTTGTTGATATTGAAGTATCTGCGTAATCTACTCGATGAAAATCTTGTTGAACATGGGCTGAAAACATCTACTTTCAGTACTTCGGTGGAGAGCAACATCTTCAGCCAAACATCCCTTGCGTACCAACAGAACTTATAGCCTTTCGACAGCGCATCGGCGAACCAGGAGTGGAGTTGATCTTACAGGAAAGCATCAGGGTAAACAAACCTGATAATGATAACAATCATGGCGATGTAGTAAGTGTTGACACAACTGCCCAGGAGAAGAACATTATGTATCCAACAGACGACAAGCTGTAAAAAGATATTATTAAAGGTTGCTGGAAAATAGCTGTAAAGAACAAATAGATCTGCGATGTAATTTAGACATGTGTTTACTTTTCCAGCCTCAGGGCAATTACCTAAGACGCGGTTAGCTGTCCCGGCGAGCCTTCTTAAGATTTTATACTAATAATAATGTAAGATTGCATCCTGATGAACAATATCAAACGGCTAAAACCGATCATGTTTGTAGGTACAGCTTCAGATGTAGGTAAAAGTGTAATAACAGCCGGCATCTGCCGCATATTGAAACAAGACGGTTATTCACCTGCCCCTTTTAAGGCCCAGAACATGTCTCTTAACAGTTATGCAACTCCAGACGGGTTAGAGATTGGACGGGCACAGGCAGTACAGGCAGAGGCAGCAGGCATACCCTGCCATACCCATATGAACCCGGTGCTTCTAAAACCTACCACTGATAAAAGTTCCCAAATTGTCCTACATGGTAAACCAGTAGGTAATATGTCTGCTTTTGATTATTTCAATTCTAATAACAGGGAAGAACTTTTTACAGAAGTAAAAAAAGCTTTTTACAGTCTGTCAGAGCGCTATTCTCCGATAGTAATAGAAGGGGCTGGTAGTATATCAGAGCTCAACCTGAAGCATAGAGACATTACCAACATGCGAATGGCTATTGAAGCTGGGGCAGCTACTTACTTAATTGCCGACATAGATCGCGGAGGTATCTTTGCAAGCTTATTTGGAACTATTGCTTTGCTGAACGAAGATGAAAGAAAGTGTATAAAGGGGATCATCATTAATAAGTTCAGAGGTGACAGTAATTTGTTTCATGAAGGCAAGAAAATGATTGAAGAACTATGTGGTTTACCTGTGGTAGGCGTGCTTCCTTATTTCACAGATATTGTTATTGAAGAGGAAGACTCGGTATCATTAAAGAACAAGCAGAAATATGCAATCGATGGAAAGATAAACGTGGCGGTTGTTCTTCTCAAAAGGCTTTCAAACTTTACAGATTTCAGCAGGCTTGAAAATGATTCGCGGGTGCACTTGTTTTATACCAATAAACCCGAAGAAATATCAAAAGCAGATATTATCATACTTCCGGGGAGCAAGAACACAATCGAAGACCTTATTGAGATTAAGAATTCAGGCTTAGCAAAAGCAATTGTTGAAGCAAAAAAAAGAGACTGTACTGTTATCGGTATTTGTGGTGGTTTCCAAATCATGGGAGAGCTGGTTGAAGATCCTGGTGGGGTTGAAAGTAGCATTCAACAAGTTTCAGGACTTGGATTGCTGCCCGTAAAAACAATCCTGGCATCTGAAAAAACAACGCAGCAGCGAAGTTTTACTTTCCACGATTCGGGGGAAGAATGTGAAGGCTACGAGATACACATGGGTGTAACTAAAGCTACCAGCGAAGAGCGCCCTCTGAACTATTTTAAGGATGGATCAACTGACGGCTACTTGCTTAACAACAAATGCTGGGGATCCTACCTCCATGGTATTTTAGATAACCCTGTAGTAATTAACCGACTTCTTAAAGATTACACAAAAATCGAGGAAAGTAACTTTGACTACCGCCAATACAAGCAAGGACAATATGATAAGCTTGCCGCTCTTCTGAGGAAACATTTGGATATGAAACTGATTTACGAAAGCTTAATCTCCTAAAACCTTATGTTGCACGGACACGGAGATGACGGCTACCTGCATAAGCAAAAACTCGTAGCAGATTTTAGCACCAATGTTTGGTACGGCGGAGAACCTGAGGGACTTAAAGAATACTTGTTTGGAAAATGGCCGTTAATTAATAAATATCCTGAAGTACTAGCTGAGAGCTTAAGTGAAAAGATTAGTGAGCACTATCATGTTGAAAGAACGAGTGTTCTGGTAACAAGCGGTACAACTGAAAGTATTTATTTAATTGCGCATGCATTTCGAAACAGCACTACCAGTATTGTAATACCTGCATTTTCTGAGTACGAGGATGCATGCGACATGCATAGCCATCAACTAAAGTTTTTACCCTGGGAACAATTAAGTGCTTCTACACAAATTGAAGCTGACCTGTTTTTTATATGCAACCCTAATAATCCTACAGGCGCTGTTTTTAATGATTTGGAAACCCTTATTGCCAATAATCCCTCAACAACTTTTATTGTTGATGAAGCTTTTGTTGATTTTACTTTTTCTGTAAAATCAGCCATCTCCCTGATCGGCCTTTTCAAAAACCTTGTTATCCTTCGTTCACTAACAAAAGCTTATGCTATTCCCGGGTTACGCCTTGGTTACATTGCTGCACATACTGATATTGTCGAAAAATTAAAACAACTCAAAGCTCCATGGACAGTTAATTCAATGGCTATCGAAGCAGGCAAGTTTATTTTTGATAATTACAATATTGTACAACTTCCCTTAGAACAATTACTAGCCCAGAAAAACGACTTTGTTCAAAAACTACAGGAGTTCCCAATTAAGATACAGGAAAGCCATACGCATTTTTTCCTGGCAGAAACAAAAGGAACTGCGTGGGAACTAAAACAATATTTACTCGATACCTTCGGCATTTTAATTAGGGACGCAAGTAATTTCAGGGGATTGAGTGACAGGCATTTTCGCTTAGCTACTCTAGCACCCTCTCAGAACCAATTGCTGATAAATGCATTAAATGAATGGAAAAATACTGGCTCCTCATCTTACCATTAGTCGCCGGGTACCTGCTCGATTTGCTTTTTGGCGACTCGGAAAGTTTACCTCATCCTGTAAGGCTTTTTGGAAATCTGATAAGTACAGGGGAAAAGTTGTTGAACAGGCATTCCTTAAGATTTGTAAAAGGGATGCTGCTGACAATATTTCTAACCACCCTCACCTTCTTCTCGTTTCAATTGTTGGTGAACGTTCTGCTTTCACTACATCACTTACTATATTTATCTACCAGCAGCGTATTTGTATTTTATGGTCTAGCAAACAAAGGGTTGATAGTGGAAGGACAAAAAGTTTTCACTGCACTAGCGTCATCCATTGAAGCCGGGCGTAGCCAACTTTCAAGAATCGTTGGAAGGGACACCTCGAGATTGAATGAACAACAAATACGCGTGGCAGTATTTGAAACAATGTCTGAAAACTTAAGCGATGGTGTAATTGCACCACTCTTTTATTATGCTATAGCCGGGCTTCCAGGCATGATGGCCTATAAGATGATCAACACTTTAGATTCTATGATTGGTTACCGCAGCGAAAGATATGAGCAGTTTGGCAAATTTGCTGCCCGGTTAGATGATGTAGCTAATTTTATTCCTGCACGGCTTACCGCTTTTCTCATGTGTTTAACAAGTATGAGTAAGCGTGGTTTTCATTTTATTTTACAATTCGGCAACAAACATAAAAGCCCTAATTCCGGCTATCCTGAAGCTGCCCTTGCCGGAATTATAGACACTAAATTTGGTGGCTCAAATGTTTATCACGGTATTTTGGTAGATAAACCTTTTATTGGAACCAATGAGCGGATTATCAAGCCGGAGGAAATAAAAGCAGTTAGCAACATCAACCAAAGAACCTGCTTTTTAATGGTCATACTTGCCATTGCTTTTATTTTGCTTTGTAATTATGCAAAATTTTAAATTAATGGAGGGAGTAAATAAATATATCATAACAGGTGGTCCGGGGGCAGGAAAAACAACACTTCTAAACGCACTTTTTCAAAAAGGGTACAATTGTGCTGAAGAAGCTTCGCGGCACGTAATTATTGAAGAGGTTGC